>JALRDR010000518.1 GCA_023262145.1 Planctomycetaceae bacterium
GCCCGAAAGCGCCTCCAAGACTTCTTCCAAAAACACGTGCACCTCGAGCTCTTCGTCAAAGTACAGCCCGATTGGCGGAATGACCGTCAGAAACTCAAAAGATTCGGATACGAATGAAATCCCTAGTACTTCCCGTGTTGCAGGCGCGAAAACAGCCTCCCGGTGCTATTCCGGCTGAAATCCGCTGTCTGACGGCCCCGGTACACATCTGCTGCCGATGCTGCCGCTCAGGAATACAGAAAAAACACGCAAGCACCCCCCGGAGCTTCCCGCGTCAGCCACCAGGTTAATGCCAATCCAGGCGCAGATCGGTTCCCAACCCGTCAGCTTGCAGGTGTTTTCTGTTCGCAGTGCAAAGTTCACCGGCGGCAGCAGGCTACCTGGCCCAGCCGCTCCCAGCCGCTGTCAGCGGCAGCCACTGCCTCCATCTGTGCAGTACTGCCGTAAACGAGACACTGCCGTAAACGGGGCCTCAGCCGGTAAACTTCCGGACAATCACGACGGAGTTGATGCCGAGCATTCCAAATGAATTGTTCAGGATACAGTTCACGCTGCCCACTGCTCTGGGCTCGTTCCGCACCAGTCCGGATAACTCACAACGCGGGTCGATCTCATCACAGTTAATCGTGGCATGGACCACGCCGTCTTCAAATGACGGTATGTTCCCGAGCAACTCCAGCGCCCCTGCTGCCCCCATCGCATGACCAATAAAACTCTTTGTGTTATTGATGCAGGTTCCCGGGCTGTCGCTGAACACGCTGCGCAACGCTGCAGCTTCCTCAATATCCCCCTGCTCTGTTGCCGTCGCATGACTGCTGACAATGTCAATGTCGGCGGGCGTCAGACCAGCTCGCTGCAATGCCAGCCTCACACATTCCGCCTGCCGAGTTGAATCCGGCAGTACAAAATCTCTGGCATCAGAGTTCATCGCGTGGCCAACAATTTCTCCGTAGATTCGAGCGTTGCGTCGGAGCGCATCCTGCAGACGCTCCAGCACACAAATGCCCCCCCCCTCCGCAACCACAATTCCATTGCGAGCGGCATCGAAGGGACGGCAGGCAACGGTGGGATCTTCGTGAGTCGCCAGAGCCCCCTGGGCGGCAAAGCTGGCAAAGATTCCGAATGTGTGAATGCTCTCAGAAACCCCGCCAGCGATGGCCTGATCGACTTCGCCCAGTCGCAGCATCTGCACTGCCTGAATCAACCCTGCATTTCCAGCAGCACAAGCAGCCCCCAACGTAAGGTGAGGACCCGTGATGCCAAGATTCAGCGTCACTTCGCCAGCGGGATTGTTCGCAACCGTGCGAGGATTGTGATGATGAGACCAGACCCTGGTGTCGTAGTCGAATTTCGAAATCTCATAGATCTCGTTCTCAGTCTCAACATTCCCGTGCTCTGTGATGCCCAGGTAAACCCCGACTCGGCTACGGTCCAAAGATGCCCAGTCCAGCCCGGAATCCTGAATCGCCTCGTTTGCACAGTAAACAGATATGGAACCAGCCCGAGTTCCCCGGCGGACATCACGACGTTTCTGATAGCGCAACTCGTCGAAATTACACACTCCGGCAAGCACCGGGCCCATGTAGCGAGTCTCGTAGTTGACAACCCCGGAACGACCCGCCAGCAATGATTCGCGGTACTCAGAAAGGCTGTTTCCATTGGGCGCTGTCAACCCAACGCCGGTGATGACTATTCGATCATGAACCATTACTTTGCCAAACCCCGCTCTGGAAACCGCCACAAATCAAGTTCCCGATTCGCTCAGGCAACCCGCCGTTCGGAAATTGAAAGCCACCCATCTGCAACCAGATGCAGCAGCCACACACTACCGGGTGATGCACACCACCGAATCCTGCCATTGCACAGTCTGCCCGAAGGCCGCCCGAAGGCCGCCCGAAGGCTGCCCGGAACAAAATGAAACTGGTCCGGACGGGACATCTGAGCAGACATCCTCAGAAACGCGTGAGAACACGCATCATAGCGCTGAAAACACCAATGACAGGTTCTCGAATTCCCTGCTCGGCGGCGGAAAGCGTACAGGGATCGACAGATTATCACAAGCAGTGCCCGGGTTTTCCCAGCCCCCATTACCAGGGACGCGAATCGCCCATTATGACCGTTTTCCTCGGCCATCCGATCCTTGCTGCAACATGCGTGGAAGGTCCTCGGCCAGTCGCCGCATTCCCTCACTCATGGAAATCGCGGGAGAGAACCCAAGCGTACTTACTGCCGACTGTATGCTGTAGCTGTGCGAACCGGATAACTGACGAGCAACGAATCGTGTCATACGCGGCTCGCCGGACAGACGCAGTCCAGCCCACACCGCCTCACAGGCCAATCCCAGACACCATGCAGCTGACGCTGAAATGCGGCGCTCCAGGCGAGGAATCCCGGCCAGCTGCAACAGCTCGTCAATCCATGACCACAAATTGACCGGCTCAGGCTCATTGATGAAATAGGGGCGACCGCCAGCCGCAGCGTCCAGTGCAAGCGCTCGATCCGCTGCCAGGTGAGCCGCAGCAGCATTCTCCACATACGACACCGAGACAATGTTGCGGCCCGTCCCCACGCGACGCAGTCGACCAGTGCGAGCTGCCTGGAGCAGGCGCGGAATGAGATGATTATCACGTGGCCCCCAGATCAGATGCGGTCGCAATGACAGCGTCCGCAGGCCATCTGCATGATGAGCAGAAAGAATGTGCTGCTCCGCCTGCGCCTTGGACCACGGATAATGACAAAGCCATCGTGACGCATACGGAAGACTCTCGTCTGCATCAACATGGTCCTGACCGTCAAACACAACACTTGGTGAACTTGTATGCACAAGTCGAGCCACCCCAGCAGCTCGACACGCATCGATCACATTCCGAGTACCAATGACGTTGGTCTCATGAAACATCCTCCGCGACCCCCAGATGCCCGGGATCGCAGCCACGTGAAAAACAGACTCAACACCCGCACAGGATCGCTGCACCACCATCGCATCGCGAATATCGCCACGCACCACTTCGATGCCCTGTGATACAAGCTCGGGGTATGCGCCCCTGGCAAGGACCCGTACGGTATCTCCACGCTGAACTAATTGTTCAGCCACATACCGGCCCAGAAATCCGCCTCCACCTGTAACCAGGGTCTGCATATCACCCATCCTGTTGACACTACCTGGCAGGTTGCCCCCGCGCTGGTGACCAGATCGCGTTCGGCAGTTCGCATCCGTCAGTTCTCAGCAAAAAAAGACACTGCAGCAGAACTGCAGTGTCTTTGAGAAATTCAGACCTTCTGCGCGGATTCTCAGAAGCCACTTTCGCCCCGGCCACGGCTGCTGCCGCGACTGCTCCCGCGGCGTCCGGAAGCCCCACCCAATGAACTGCCGCGGCCCATACCGCCACCATAGTTCATTCCGGATTCGCCACCAAACATACCGGGATCCCCGAGGCCGCCAAGGCCACCCAGGCCACCTTCACCCTCATCGCCGTAAGGTGACACACCCTCTGCATTGTCGCGTGGACGCAAACTCTCATAGGTGCTCTTCAGATAGTCCGTCAGCCTCACGTCGTCTGCTTTGCTCACCTCCCGTGTGCCGAGGTCAACTCGGTCCCCCGTATACCGACTCACGATGCTGCCCGCTGAATCGACAACCGTAATCCGATCACCAACCGGACGAATGCTTCCCAGGTCATCAAAAAGATCACGCAACTCAGGAAAATCACCGCGAGACATCCGGGGGGCTTCGGAGATTGACGCGAGATAATCATCGCTGCGAAGCTGAACATCAGCACGGTCCAGGGTACTCTTGCTGAGATCAACAAACTCAACATTCTCACTGCCGCCAATGCGGGCCCCCACGGGAACCCGAACGCTTGAGAGCAATGGAGTTCCGGCAGATTCATGCTCGTAGTACATCGAAAGCGAAGCAAACTCATCGGCTCGTGCCCGTGACTCAACCTTGTCCACATAGTAGCGGTAGCCACGTGGTACATAGATCGCCATCGATTCCTCGCTCCAGTCGGAGAACAAAGTCTGCCGAGTCGCGACCTCGGGATCCACAAGCTGCTCAATCGGACGATTGAAGTTGGGGTTGCGCATTTCCAGTCGCACCCGGTAGCGATAACCAGCTCCCCGCTCACAGGTGAAGTCCATGAAGCGGACAAGCAACTTTCTTCCTCCAGCCATCGCGTTGCGCAACTGCTGTTCGAATTTCTCCTTGCTCTCTTCGTCCTGCTTCCCCTGGCCGCCTTCGCCCATGCTGGAGTAAAAATCGTCCATCATGCCGGACATGCCAGCCTCGCCACCATATCCGGATCCGCCGAGCCCGCTGTAAAGGTCATTGCCGTCCAACCCGAATCGACGGAATCCCTGACTGCGTGCCCGCTCGCGAGGCAGTCTCGCCTTGGCAGCATCCGCCTCGTCCCGAAGTCGCTCATTCCACTTGTTAATCAGTTCCTGCTCGGCCTCCGACAACTGGAAGTTCTCGAGTTCCGTATGAGAAGCATCCTCCGGAGTCCAGCGCCCAGCTGCACGTCTGGGAAGCGGCATCGTAATCTCTGCACGCGCTACCGATGGATTGACAATCTCCAGGTCAGTCCCCAGGGAATCCTCCAGAATCCCGCCAATGTCCTCAATGGACAGTTTCTCCCACTCGCCCGTCCACGGATCCGCCCCCGGAAGTGCGCGCTGTCGCTCAATCTCAAGATCAACGAAATCAATGTATCGCCCAGCACTCTCACCGGGGATATGCAGAGCATCTGCGATCAGCTGAGACTGCTCATAGAAGTCGAAAATCAGTCGAACAGATACGCCGGCGCGGAAGCTGACTTTCTTTTCTTCCAGAGCTTCCATACCCATTCCGCCATAACCCATGTCAGAATAGTCGCCCATGCCAAATCCGGAATCCTGCATGCCGCCGTATGGATCACCACTGTCCTCTCCGTAATCGTCGCCGTATCCCATCCCAAGGCCACCCTTCCCGCCGGCGCCACCAAGCCCACCAGGGCCACTCAGGCCGCCAGCGCCGCCAAGTCCGCCGGGGCCGCCAAGCCCTCCGGGGCCGCCAAGCCCGCCGGGGCCTCCGAGCCCGCCAGGTCCGCTGAGCCCGCCACTGCCGCCCAGGCCAAGTCCGCCGGTGCCACCAAGCCCGCCCGGACCACCGGCCACCTGCTGGTTCTCGTTGCGACCAAACAGCTTATCAAGATCTTCAGTGTTCTCGTCCGGACGCTTCCGCCCACGTGGATCATCGTTGCTCTCGCCCGGCTCCTCCTCCGTACCTTCATCCTCTTCCTTCTCAACCAGAGGGAAAATGACGAGCGAAGACTCAGGCATGCGAGCCACCAGGACCGTGACGTTCTCCGCCTTACTGTTCACCTCTTTGTAGGGCTCATTCCAGCGCTGATTCGTTGCGTACAGCCCGGTCTGCTCGATTGATGACGACATTCGGCCTGCCATGGCCCTGACATCAGGAGTCCCCTGGAATTTCGACAGTTCTGCCACCGGAAGCGTAGAAACCATCCAGTCCCTTTCGGTCTGGTCGGCGATCCGCCTGAGCTCCACCGGATCCTTCTTGCAACTGCTCCAGTTGGCCGAAGCCAGCCCGTAGATTCCCAGCAAGGCAACCAACCCCACGCAGGCCTTCTCAAAATGATTGACCGCAAGAGCCTTGAAATCGAGCTTTGCCCTAGCCATCACCGTTCTCCTGAATACGACTTCAGTTTATGCACTATCAGATCAGCGAGATTCTTCAGAACAAAATCAGGCGAACAACCCTTACTTCCCCGCCGGCTGCTCAGTTGCCCCATTCGCCGCACCGCTTCCAACATTCGTCGAACTGTCTTCAGTCTCTGGCACACTGGAGCCACCTTCGGCAGGAGCAGCCGCAGCATCCCCCGAAGCAGTTCCCCCAGCCGGCACTTCGCCAGACGATGGTGCCACGGACGCTGGATCGCTTCCAGCTTCCGGAACACTCGTCGCCCCAGTATTCGTCTCTTCAGTATTTGCGTCGCCAGATGTGCCATCAGTTGGCTCCTCCGGGGCTGTGATCGTTGGTGGCGCCGCAGTGCTCTCTTCCTGGTCTCCAGCTGCTTCTGTCTTCTCACCCGCATCGGTCTCCTCAGCAGACTGATACAGCGTCATCAAGCCCCCGATTCGCACTGTCAGCAATCCGTCTGCAGCAAGTGCTGCAGCAAGCTGACCCACAGTGCCGCCGTACTCACCACCCATCATGCCTGATTCACCGGCACCTGAAGATCCCATCATGCCCGGGCCACCCATGTCAGAGCCAAGCCCAGGAGCTCCCATCATTCCGGAGCCACCACCACCACCGCTGAGCTTTCCCGAGCCACCCATGCCAGGCGCCCCCATCATTCCGGAGCCACCCATCATTCCGGGGCCACCCATCAATCCAGAGCCGCCCATCATTCCAGAGCCGCCCATCATGCCGGAGCCTTCATTATCATCGTAGCCGGACATCATGCCGCCACCCGCTGCTGAAATACCACCACCCATTGAGCTGATCTCAACACGAACAATCTCAACAGGAAAATCTGAATCGGTGAGCTTGGCGAGCAACTCGGGCAACTTCTCGTCCTTTACTCTGACGTCCAGCACAAAAGCTCGCGTCTTGTAACTGCCTTCCACCTCGTCAACGTAACGGTCCTCTTCCGCCGGAGCGGCAGACCCGCC
Source organism: Planctomycetaceae bacterium (assembly GCA_023262145.1). Lineage (GTDB taxonomy): Bacteria > Planctomycetota > Planctomycetia > Planctomycetales > Planctomycetaceae > SXXK01. Next base: position 6,676 of record JALRDR010000518.1, read on the forward strand.
TCCGCCCATCCCGGAACCTCCACCCATCTTGTCCATTTCACCAGCCATTCCCATGGACCCCATGGACCCCATGGATCCACCAAGACCACCCATGCCCCCGATGGCTCCTCCGCTGGTGGCACCAAACTCCTCGCTTAAAATGTCTCCGTCGCCACCGCCCTCAAAACTGGATCCAGGGTGATTAGCCGTACCCATTCCGCCGCCCATCATTCCACTACCACCCTCTTCCCCCATCGCACCCATGAGCCCAGCGCCGCCCATGCCGCTCATGCCGCTCATGCCACCCATGCCGCCTGCGCCGGCAGCCGCAGCAGGCTTGGCATTGCGATCACCACCGCGGAGATGCAGGCGAACAATCTCTGGAATCGCAGACTCGAGTATGGTCCTGGAATCTCCGTTCACGGCAGCAATCGAAGTCAGCAGACTACGCAGGAGCCAGATGTCTTCCTGCGCATCCCAGATCTCCTTTGACTGTGGAACCTTGGTGCGCCAGGAATTGTAATCCCGCCGAGTGATCCGGGAGGAATCAACACTCACCAGTCCCTGCTCACCATCGAACGGCTTCACAATCTGGAGCAGTTCTTCCACTTCACTGCGGTACCCGGCGGCCCATTTCTCACGAGTAATCTGATTGGTGATCTGGTCCAGAAACTTAATGCCCTGCATCTCTTCGCGAATTGACTGCGGCCACATGCGTGCCTGCGTCTGGCGTTCACGCAGCTGATCAGCTGCCATCTGAAAATTAGCGCGATCTCCCGCATTGAATTTTTTGACAGCTTCCACCCAGGTCGAATTCGCAGAATCCGTTCCCTTTGTCGCGTCGTTAAATGCCCCCGTCACTACTCGGTCGCGCTCCTCGATGGCACTTGACAGCGAGCCGTTGGCCATGCTCCAGCCAATGGTGGTTAGCAGCACTGCCAGTCCAAAGCAGATCCAGAAATGATGCTTGATCAACGGTTGCAGCTTGTCCATATCATTCTCTTCCCGTTGCAGCTGTGCTGCTGAGTACTGCAGCAGTCGACATTCGCACTGCTGCTGACCACCAGTAGACCTGTTTCGGCCCTGTTTTCAGACCACTTTGTCTCAGACTTCCAATATCTTTTCAGACAACAATCACTTCGAGCTGCTAATTCAGATCACGAGCTATGAACGCGGCAATCGCAAAACAACGGCCCGATATTTCTTCCTGCCACAGGTCACTGATCACAATCGACACCCGGAAGAACTCTAATCAACCACTGCAGAATCTGGGTCCTTACTGCAGAAGAGATCTCCCGTTCACGCTTACTCCGCCGCACCACCATCGACTGGCGTCTCCGGTATACGCGGGTCGACATCCTTGCGGTCACGAGCAATCGTTGGTTTCCAGATGAACTGCACAACAAAATCCGTCTGCTTCACATCCAGAATCTCGACCCGTTCCTGATTACGGAACACTGGCCCCTGCTGACCGGTCATCTCATTTGCACCCTCGCCGCCAGCCCCCATGGAACCACGACCACCCATCATTCCGCGGCCGCCCATCATGCCGGAACCACCCATCATTCCGGGGCCACCCATCATTCCAGGGCCACCCATCATTCCAGGGCCACTCATCATCCCGGAGCCACCCGCCATGCCGGGGCCACCCGCCATGCCGGGGCCTGAAAGACCCATTTCACCTTGACCCTCGTCGTACCCACCCATCATGCCAGGGGCCGAACCATAGTCGCCCCCCATCATGCCTTCACCCATGCCACCACCCATCATTCCACCGCCGGTCATCGAGGAAGCCGACTTGTTGGGATCGAGTTTCGTGTCATAAGTGAGCGAATAGGCAAGCACGGGATAGGAGATTCCAATCTTTCCGACAGGCACTTCGACGCCGCCGGACTGCAGTGTCCACTGCCGCAATCTGCTCAGAAATGCATACTCGACAAACCGACGGCCACGCTGATCAAATGGAATGTCGTCATGATTGAACAGGTGGGACCCTTTCAACGTGACGATGTAACCCTCAGATGCCGCAGGCGGTGTCTGGTCAGGACCGGTAAAATCCTCGGTGCGGTTGGCATCAACGAACGCCTTATGCCACGCAGCGACATCTGTCACCTTTTTGGCTGTAAATGAGTTCAGACGCAGTTTTCGCTGTTTCATGAGATCCGGCTCATCAAGCGCATCACCAGAATCGGACGGCATGCACTCATTGACCGCCTTGAATAATTCAAGCCAGAGCGCACGCTTCTCAAGTGGCGCGACGAGCAGATCGATGTCCTTGATGATTTTATCATGGACGCCCACCTCCGAATTGAAGGCAGTCTGCTGAGTGCCGATTCTGCTCTGCACGGACGCCACGTGAGACGTGGAGTCGTTCCAGCGATCTTCTCCCCACGTCTTCAGCACATTGGCACTGCCAATCGTACTGACACCCATTGCCAGCAACAAACCCGCCGCGGCCAGCAGTGCCAAAGGCTTCTTGCCACGAATCTTCCGGTCCATGACGATCTCAGGCGGCAACAGACTGGTCCGCATCCGCGTCTGACCAATCGCCTGCAGTGCCAGGCCGTACGGCACCGCAAAT
>JALRDR010000544.1 GCA_023262145.1 Planctomycetaceae bacterium
GCTGGACTGGCTGACCCGACGATTCCTTGACGGTGGCTGGAAGATGAAGTCACTGCATCGGCTGATCATGACCAGTGCAACCTACCGCCAGACAGCTCGCCGCGAGCCCACCGAGACCGAAACTGTCGTTGATTCCGGCAACAAGTATCTCTGGCGTTACCCACCCGAACGACTTGACGCCGAACAAATTCGCGACGCGATGCTGTCAGTCTCCGGTGAACTTCAGAATCGCAACGGCGGCCCGGCGGTTGCCGGCACTTCAATCAACCGCAGTGTCTACGTCGAACGCCGCCGCAATTCGAAGGACCCGCTCATCGGCGGCTTTGATGCGCCACTCGGCTTCGCCTCCGCCCCCGACCGCCTGTCAACCACAACACCAAACCAGTCCCTGATGCTTGTCAACGGTGAATTCACACTGAAGCGTGCCGAGGCATTTGCGAAGCGAATTCTGAGCGGAAGTTCGCAGATTTCGCCGGAGCACGTTCGCACGGCGTATCTGCTGGCGTGGGGACGTGAAGCATCCGACTCTGAAGTTGCCGCAGCACTGCACTTTATCGATGCACAAGGGGAACTGGTTGGCGGCACCGCAGAATTCAAGTTTCCGGATGAAACAGGCCTGCGTCCCACGACACAGGCTTTCGGTCAGCCCGATCCGCTGGCCCTTGGCGAGCAGTCGCTCTGGATCCAGCCCGGCAGCCGCTTTGAGCGACTGGAAATCCGCGAACGAAAGATTCCCCACACGCAGTTCACCATCGAAGCCGTGGCCACCCTGGATCGTCTGTATCCGGACGCCTCCGTCAACACTCTGCTGAGCCAGTGGAATGGCAACAATAAGTCTGCAGGCTGGAACCTGGGAATCACCAGCGAGAAATCATCGTACCAGCCGGCCAACTTCATCATGCAGCTGATCGGAAACAATGCAGCGAATCAGCTGCAGTACCAGGTTGTTCCATCCAACCTGCGGTTCCCGCTGCAGCAACCGACCTACATTGCCGCGGTCATTTCGGCACAACCGCAGGCTGACAACAACACAAAGGGAACGGTCACCTTCTACATGAAGGAACTAAGTACTCCCGAGGCACCATTACAGACTGCCACGGTGGAACATGACATCGTTGGCGGACTGGATCCCGAATCCGCCTTCCGCACCATGATCGGTGGTCGTGACGGTGCCGCCGGGCATCTGTGGGACGGACAACTGGGACGGCTGGTCATCAGTGCAACTGCACTGACTGCCGAACAACTCATCATCAACGGTGGCCACAGCGACCAGCGACTTGTGGACTGGAATTTCTCCGGAATGGACGGCGAGCAGCCAGCTCCGAACACGGCGTGGGTTCGCAGCACCCCGGAAAGCTCCGGCATGCCTCCGCGACTTCTGGGCGCTGTCACCGACTTCTGCCAGATCCTCCTGAACTCCAATGAATTCCTCTACCTGCATTAGGCAGAGTACTGATACTGGACCAGCAATATGTTCTGTAATCGCATTGACCATCCTGGCAGCCGTCGCGAGTTTCTGGGTCGCGCTGGAGCGGGTTTTGGTGCCGTCGCATTGTCAGCACTCACCGGCGAACGTCTGCTGGTTGCTTCAGACAACCCGAATCCGGTCAACGCAAAGATCCCGCACCGTCTCGGCCGTGCCAAAAACGTTATCTGGCTGTTCATGGAAGGTGGCCCCAGCCATCTGGATCTGTTCGACCCGAAACCACTGCTGACCGAACTCCACGGCCAGAGACTTCCGGACAGCTTTGAAGTTCCCGTCCTGCCGATGGGTGAAACCACCGCCCCGCTGATGCAGAGCCTCCGCAAGTTCCGGCAGCGCGGTGAAAGCGGGCTCTGGGTCTCCGACTGGTTCCCCCATCAGGCCGAAGTTGCCGACGAATTATGTGTGATTCGCTCCTGTGTATCCGACGGGATCAATCACGCCGGGGGCGTCTGTCAGATGAACACCGGTTCCGTGTTCGGCGGCCGACCGTCACTCGGTTCCTGGATCTCCTATGGTCTGGGCACCGAAAACCAGAGCCTGCCTGGCTTCGTGGTTATCAAGGACTCCAGTTCCATGGTTGTCAACGGCCCTCGCGCATGGGGCTCCGGCTTCATTCCCGCAGTGCACCAGGGCGTTCTGTTTGAACAAGGAAGTGAGCCCATTCGCTTCCTCAACAATCCAAAGGAAATCACCACCGCTCGCCAGCAGGGAAAGCTCAGCTTCCTGAACGAGGTCAACCAGCGGCACGCGGCCGGTCGCGAGACCAACACCGACCTTGAAGCTCGCATTCGCAGCTACGAACTGGCGTTCCGCATGCAGGCTGAGGCACCAGAAGCAATCGACCTGGAGTCGGAGCCGGAGCACATCAAGTCACTCTACGGCCTTGATGACAAGGAGACAGAGACCTACGGGCGGCAGTGTCTGATGGCACGTCGACTGATCGAACGTGGCGTTCGCTTCATCCAGTTGTACCACGGAGCGGGCAGCAAATGGGACAGCCACTCGAAAATGGAACAGAACCACGGACGTCTGTGCAACAATGTCGACAAGCCAATCGCCGGACTTATTCGTGATCTGAAACAACGCGGACTGCTGGATGAAACGCTCGTCATCTGGGGCGGCGAATTCGGCCGCACTCCAATGAGCGAAAAAGGGGACGGACGCGACCACAACCCCACCGGGTTCTCCATGTGGATGGCGGGCGGCGGCGTCAAGGGCGGTCAGACAATCGGTGCGACCGACGAACTGGGGCTGTACGCTGTGGAAGACCGCATGCACGTACATGACATTCATTCCACGGTGATGGCGCTGCTGGGCATCGATCACACCAAAGTGGTCTACATGCACAAGGGGCGTCCGGAGCGAGTTGACCTGAATGAAGGGCACGTGAATCGCACCATTGTCAGTAGCACCTGATACGTCCTGCAGCCGACACCACGGTTAAGCCCGACACAGGACTGAGCCCGACACATTGGCAGAAAACCCGAGCATCATCATTTCCTGACAGTTACATCACTGCGCGAAGCCGACGAACTCACTCAGCGAATCACAGCGGGAGTGCACGATGAATCAACGACTTCGCACGCTGCTGCTCTATGCCCTGCTGTTTCTGCTCAGCGTCCCGTGGTACTGGAGGCTGTATCCTGAACTGGCCCAGCGGATGCTGCTTGGCGTCCCGCTCTGGGTGGTCGTTTCCGTGGTCGGCTCATTCTGTATCTCCGTGCAGACAGCGCGAGTTCTTTCGAGGCCCTGGCCTGAGGAGGACGTTGACTCGTGAATACGCGTCTGTCGCCACTGAATACTGCTGAGCTCTGGCTGGTCTGTGCCTACCTTGGGTTACTGCTGCTGGTGGGACTGCTGGGCTGGAAATCTCGCAAGTCCGATTCGCTGGTGGACTTTTATCTGGGTAATCGCAGCACCGGGCTGTGGGTACTGCTGCTCACCATGTATGCCACACAATACAGCGGCAACACGCTCTTCGGATTCACCGGCAGGACCTATCGCGTTGGCTTCGCCTGGACGGTCAGCATTCAGTTCATGACCACGATTGTGGTGGTTTACCTGACCTTCGCCCCGCGCCTGTTCGCCATCAGTCGCCGCCACACATTCATTACACCGGGTGATTACCTGCAGCACCGTTTCAGCTACCGCCCGCTGAGCATTGCCGCCACATTGATCATGGTCATCGCCATCGGGAACTTTCTGCTGGCGCAGATGATGGCCATGGGCAAGGCGGTGGAAGGCCTGGTGGAACTTGATTCATGGACTGACTACAGCGGTGGCGTCGTGTTTCTGGCGGCGATCATCGTGGTGTATGAGACACTCGGCGGATTTCGAGCCGTGGCATGGACGGATGCTGTTCAGGGCAGCATTCTCTGCGTCGGCTTCGCTGCCCTGTTGTTTCTGATGTTTGAGCGTTTCGGCTCACTCGAACAAGCGACAGCAATACTGGCTGAACGTGCGCCAGAGACACTGCAGCCCCCTGATGCAGCAGGCACTCGCGAGTGGATCAGTTATCTGCTCGTTGTGGGTGTGGGTGCAGCACTGTATCCGCAGGCAATCCAGCGAATCTACTGTGCCCGCAATGCCAGCACACTCCGCCGCAGCCTGATGGTCATGGCGTTCCTGCCCCTGCTCACGACGACAGTCTCCATCATCGCAGGCATCATGGGTCGAGCGTGGCTGCCTGACCTGATCACGGAACAGACCGATTCCCTGCTGACCCTGATGTGCCGGGAAATCCAGCAGCACTCCGAGCTGGGACGCTGGCTGGTCGTGATTCTGTTCGCTGCCATTCTTGCAGCAATCATGTCCACAGCCGATTCGATCCTGCTGTCCATCTCATCCATGATCACGCGCGACGTCTACGGCCCATGGATCGGCTCGCGTGGCACAGAGCAGCACTTGATGCAGACCGGTAAGCGAATCTCGTGGCTCTGCATTTCCGCCGCGGCGACCGGTGCCATTCTGCTCAGGGACACCACGCTGGTGACGCTGCTGGATCGCAAACTGGATCTCCTCATCCAGCTCAGTCCGGCGTTTATTCTGGGTGTCTGGTGGCCGCGGCTGTCAGCACGGCCTGTGCTTGCCGGGATCGCCGCCGGGGTGATCATCGTTATTGCAATGACCGCCAGCGGATATGGAAAACTCTACGGATTCCATGCCGGACTGTACGGCCTTGCCCTCAACATGGCTGTATGCGTGACCGCCTCGCTGCCACGAAACTGAAGTCGGCGATGGAAGACACCGCACCGCCGACCTGACAGGAATTGGGCCGCGTACCTGAGGCATTCAGCAACGCTGCCATTCTGCCTCCGTCAACTTGCTGGCCATTGTCAGGTATTCCGCCGATACTCCGTCACGTCGCACTCGACCGTGTTGTTCACATCCCTCGCGAACGCACCCTACCTGAAAACAGCATGCAGGAAACTTGTTCATGAACCAGCAGGAAATCGAAGCTCTTGTCACCGGTCTGGAGAACGTACAGCAGTCAGAAGCATACGGCTATCTCTTCTTCTTCTACTCTGACGACCACATGACGCCGTTTCTGACCATCGCAAATTCGGACAATGACTACGACAGTGTTTCCAACCTCAACCGCGAGGGCGTATTTCGCATCAACCTTGGTGTCCGCCCGGAGACTTTTGCGAAAATGTTTGCAGTGTCTGGCGATGATGACAGCAGCTGCACCGACTACACACAGCTGAATACGTTTCTGCCCCACCCGGACTACGCAAAGCAGCACTTCGTCTGCATTCTGAATCCTGCGGGCGAAAATGAATCTCGCATCAGAACACTCATTCAGGAAGCATGGGAACTGGCCAGGCAGCGGTATGAACGCAGGCACGCCTGATCATTTCCCAACACGCAGCGCGCCTGTGAGAGACGATCTCAGACAGATCGGCGACGCCTGCGGCGAAACCAGCGCGTCCGTGTTACCCACAGCCCGAAGCCGCTGACGACCGTGGACACACCCAGAACACTGGCCAGCTGCAACGGCCAGAGATTGAAATTATCACGTCCCTGGTAGTCCATCGTGTGCAGCATCCAGAAGAAATCAAACCACCTCCAGTGCGTATTCCGTCGAGTGACCACTGCGCCGCGTGATTCTGAAACGTAAATCACCGTTCCACTGGCATGATTCAGCTCTACGCGATAAGCCGGCAGTTCGCGTCCACGATACTCCGAGTGTGGCCCGGCCTCTTTGATGCGTTCGATACTGCGAACAGCAGTCGGCTCCGTGAAATCCTGCAGGGCAATCTGTTCGGCCATTGTACCTGAAATGGGAGAGATCCTGTTTCCGGACCCGGCACTCCAGAGCTCTGTGCCACGCAGACCTTCCCTCACGACAGCCAGCTCATACACTGCCTCATCAAGCAGGATGCGACGTCGCACGTCAAGCACCTGAACAGCGTCGTCAGTCCAGGGACCGATCTGTTCCAGCGGCAGCCACTCAAAGTCGCACAGATTGCGTGCAGTTGCCTGTCGGGTTGTATGTTCGCCACGGACCTGCCTGATGGGACTCAAACTGAAAAACAAACCGCTGACAGTCCAGAACAACAACTGCAGGCCGATTATGAGGCCCAGGTATCGATGCAGAAATAACCAGACTCGCATGTCATCCCCTCCACGCCCTGCGGAGCTCGCACAAATCTCTGCTTGATCAACAATTCCCGAAGCGCCTGTACCTCAATCGCGGAAGACCGTTGCTTGCCGATCCGCACCACAGCACTCTCCCGGCAGGATTCATCACTGACCAGCCATCGTCAGCCGCGAACGAATGGGTCTTAATCCGAAGTAATGCGGAACTCCCTCCATCGTAAGCGCATGATCTGCAACATTCGATTCCATATCGAGATGTTCGAGGAATCGGTTGCAATGAGTCACACAGGAACCCGCCGACGTTACCCACGGCTCATGCGTCTCCGGAAGCAACTTCAGAACAGATTCGCCCTGCTGCCACTGACCGCCAAACGAAACGCCCAGCAGAAACTCGTCTGCTCGTTCAACACTGGAGAAACGCGACCCGGTTGGCATCATCGATCCACAGCCGGACTTCGGTATTGTCGCGTCAAAAAGAACTTCTGCACGCCTCTGCATCCGAATGCGCCAGCCGTCAGCGTTGTCCTGAAACTCGATCTCACGCGTCTGAAATGCCACACCGGTCAGCAGCGAGCCGAACGTGCTGAACAACTGGCTATCGATGTTCGGCTGCAGGACCAGCACTGCTTCCCGCATCCGACCGTCAGGAAACGGCAGTCTTGCCCGCGTTCTGTGAATCAGATAATGGAATCCCATCCCCAGAAGTCTCGGCAGAATATTCGGACGCACGTCTTCCATCCGCACAACACACGCCGACACCCAGGCAGCCCCGTCGTGCAGAGAACATTCTGCTCCAGCAGGCAGAAACGGACGCAGCACCTCAGGTGACACCGGATAACTGATCAGAAATCTGCGCAGTACCATCCCCACCATATGCAGACCACTCAAAGGATTTGTTGGCTGCAGATCATACGACGCACTCATCCTTGCTGCCTCCTCCCCCAAACGTCCTCGCAATAATCTTATCCGAAGAAATGATGCCAGCCCCTATCGTCACACATCCCCGCGAGAAAGTCATCTTCGACGAGTAGTTCACTGGGGTTGAGACACTGTGAGCAAGCTCTGCATCACTGACTCTGCCGAAGACCTCGAGCCCGTTACTTTGACTGACAGCTTCCGAAACGCAACACTGCACCCTGTGGAGCAATACTGCTGGAATCCGCAACCTGTCATGTTTTGTGTCATGGAACATTGTCCGTTCCACTGTGACCTGGAAAAGACCATCATGCGCGTAGTCTCCCTGAGTCTGTTCCTGCTCCTCACAGCATCACTACCGGCTCAAACGATCATTCCAGCCGACTCACCCCTGAAAGTCGAAGGTCGCGTTGCGTTCACCGAAGGTCCGGCATGGCACCCCAATGGAAATGTCTACTTCAGTGATATCGCCAACAGCCGCATCATGCGACGCGATCGCACCGGTGCACTGCATGTGCATCGCGTTGATTCCGGACGCACCAACGGACTCTGCTTCGACCAGCAGGGCCGACTGATCTGCTGCGAAGGTGGCGGGGGTGCCAGCAATCGCCAGGTCACCCGCATTGAACTGGACGGGACGATGACTGTCCTGGCTGACAGCTATGACGGCAAACGCATCAATTCTCCGAATGACTGCACCATCGACAGCAAAGGCCGCATCTACTTCAGCGACCCGCGTTACGGCGGAACCGCAGGCGTCGAACAGTGGGACGACGACGGCACAATTATCGAGGGCGTTTACCGGATCGATGCACCGGGCAAAGTCACCCGCATCCTTACCCATGAAGTGCAGCGTCCTAATGGACTGGCGATCTCTGCTGATGAAAAATGGCTGTTCGTCGCCGACAACTCCAATGATGCGGCCAACAACAATCGCAGGCTCTGGCGATTCAACCTGAACCCCGACGGCACAGTGGAGCCAGACTCCCGCAAACTGCTCTTCGACTGGGGCAACGAACGTGGACCGGACGGCATGGCCATCGACAAGGAGAATCGCCTGTACGTCGCCGCCGGATTCAATTTCCCCAATCCACCAGCCGAGACGGCCAACACCCATAAAGCCGGCATCTATATCTTCTCCGCAGAAGGTGAACGACTCGGGTTCATTCCTGTCCCAATCGACATGATTACCAACTGCGCGTTCGGCGACGAAGATCTGAAAACACTGTACATCACGGCTGGACATAAGCTCTGGAGCATCCGCACCAGCGCCACGGGCCACGTCGAATGGCTCAACGGCATCTCCGCCACTGATAACGCTCGAAACTGACCTCGTCCATCTCCTGCCAC
>JALRDR010000615.1 GCA_023262145.1 Planctomycetaceae bacterium
CAAGTAGAGCAGCTGGTGTGTGAGCCGCGGCACAGATCGGACACTGCCGGCAGAATACGTTTCGAAAGGTGGAGCTTTTACTGCACGAAGGTGCGTTCCTGCACTCGATCAGTGAGCGTCAGTTCCACATCATCGCCTTCCATGACTTCGATGGAGTATTCCAGTCCCAGATCCACCATCGCTTCCTTCACCGGCAGATACTCCGCGAAGGAGTCGCGTGCCACGAACAGTCGGATAATGAAGCGCTGGTTGACAACCTGCAGTTCTGAGCGGGCAAGCTGCTCCGCATCTGCCGCGTCGCGAAGCAGGATACCGCCGTTCGCGATGGGCCTGATCGTGGTGGTTCCAGCGACTTCCGTAACAGTGCAGTGATTGCGGTTGATGGAGATGCTCATCAGATCTGAGCGAGGGTCGTCGGAGACGTGAACCGCGTACAGCCGTCCATTATCAAGGGCGAAGGTGAAGCCAAATTTCGTGGTTTCGTGGACGCGGCGTACTTCAGCTGTATGCCCTTCGAGCGTGTCGAGGTTGCGGAGATCATTCTCCGCATCCTTTTGTTCCTGCTGCCGCTGTTCAATCTGGCTGAGCTGATTCTGCAGGATGCGTTCGAGTTCGAGCTGCTGGCGTTCGGTGAGCACCATTGCTTCGACAGCCTGCGTTTTCTGCGCAGTCAGCTCGGCGTGTGATGTGGTGTCCTGCAGCAGTTGCTGGGCCAGTGTGAGTGCTTCCGGACTGGAGAAGCGTTCAAGCAGGTTTTCCTGCTGCTGCAACTGCGTTTCCAGCAGAGCGGTCTGTTGTTGCAGCTCGGCGAGTTTGCGCTGTTGCGCAAACGTCACTTCAATCGCCACATCGGTTTCCTCAGGCGTGACCGGCCGGGGGGCGGAATTCTGTGCCAGAACCGAGGCCAGAATGGAGATGAATACGACTGCCCCGAATGTGTTGCAGATGGTATCCAGCAACAGCTCGAGACTGTCATCGGTGGTCACGATTCCGGATCGGCTCACAGCAGCGAGGCTCCTGTCTGGGGATCAATTGCCGTCTGGTTGGGCCCGAGCAGATCGAAGGCATGGGGAATTTGTTCTTCCCGCAGAGTGCCTGTCAGCAGATCGATTGCTGTTCCCGCTGCTGGTTTGATCAGCAGCAGAAACTCAGCATTCTCACGATGTTTATTGCGAATGAAGCTCAGCGTATCGTTCAGGTTGTTGAATGCCTGCGGTGGCCGAGCGGTGCCGATTAATGCAGCCTGAATGCTGTTGTCGGAGGCCACTTCGATGATCCAGCAGGCATTTGCGCTTCCCTGATACCTGTTGTACACGATGCGAGTGCCGTCGCTGATCTGCTGCAGTAGTTGTCGGGTGCGTTGCGTGCGCTGCTGCAGTGACGTGAGATCCTGCTCATTCTGCTCCTGCTGCGACTGTGCTGTGGCTTCGAGTCGGGCGAGTGCCTGAGCGGTGGCCGCACTGCGTGACAGCAGTTCACGGAGTTCCTCGCTGGCGGCGGCCTGCGCAGCCTCCGCCTGCTGTTGTTTCTCACGCAGCAGATTGATGTCCGTAAGGCCACCGGAAGTGAGCAGCACGGTGTTCTTCTGAACCTGTTGCTGCAGATCAGCAAGCCTGCTCTGGAGCGTGGCCACGGCCGCCTCCAGTTCGTCAGACTGCTGCTTCACCTGAGTAGATGATCTGCCGGTGGTGGAGGTAATCTGCAGGCAGATGATCAGAGTGAGCAGGAGCATGATGCCCATCACGCAGGTGATGATGTCCTGAAACGAGAACAGCGAGAACCGCGTCGCTACTCGTCGTCTTCTGCGTGGCATCAACGGGCTCCGGTGAACTGTTGCGTAACTGGGTTTAATGCCGGACGGCTGGGTTTGTGCGGTCAGGCTGGGTAAAGGCTGCAGAAATCGGGTTTCGGTCTCTGTTGCTTATGGAACAAAACGGTAGTCGCCTCTGTTTTCATCAGCAATCTGTTTGAGCAATGGACCGCCTGAGGGGTCCAGAAAGGCAACGGTGTTGATTCGAACGATGGCGCGGGGATTCCATTTCTGGATGGCTGTTGGAGTATCGAACTCAAACTGCCCGTCAGTGAGCAGAAAGGTGGTGTCAGGTTTTAGGCGGGATGTCAGAACCTCGTTCATGGCCACTTTGACGTTGGTCCCGCCCCCGCCCGAGATTGATGCGATGAATGCCTCGCATTCCGCGATGGACTGCGGTGTTGCCTTCAGAAACGGGCGGGACTCGTTCTGTGGAAAGGTGTAGGAAAAGTCGTCGAAGAAGACGATACGAAACTCAAGGTGCGGAGGCAGTTTTCTGATTGACTGCAGAAGCTCTTCCCGCGCTCGTTGCAGAGGCAGGCCCTGCATACTGCCGGAGCAGTCAACAACGTAGGCAAATCGTCGTCCGGCTCCGCGAAGCCCGAAAAACGTGGTTTCTCCGGGTGCAGAAATTGCGAAGCGGGAACCTGTGTCTTCACCGACCGTAAGTCCCGCAGCACTGGAACTGGACTTTTGCTCTTGAACTCCCGCGAGATCCTCCTCGGGTGCAGTGACGACCGGGCTGGTGGATGCATCTGCGGTGGTTCCGGAACCGCTTGCTCCTGATGTGGCAGGCTCTGGGTTTGAGTTTGCATCCGGGGAGTCC
>JALRDR010000638.1 GCA_023262145.1 Planctomycetaceae bacterium
GGTCACCGCTACGGTGGCTGGGGTCGCGGCGGTTATTGATCTGACTGGCGATCCACTGCTCACAGGGAGGACGCCATTTCAATTTGAACTGAAGAAGGGCAGGATCGTTTTGATCCTGCCCTTTTTCGTTGATTCTCAGAATCTCACGGCACCCGAAACATAGGAGGCCCCCCCCGGAACTCACCGGCGCAGCCACTGAGCTATTCCCTGGCCAAACGAGGCTCGTAAATCACCCCTTGGTATTTCTACCGCTTCAGCCTGCTTCGCTCCATTGCGAATGCCACCGCTCGATCACATGGTGAACAGACAATTAGTTGCCAGCGACTGCTGGAATGAATCAACGCGACTGCATAACCCGCCCATTCAATACTCCCCCATTGGCGGCAAAACAGCAGCCACAACTCAGCCCGTTGAAATAAAGTCCTGACCACAGCGATTGCCAAACCAGCAGGCCTGTTGCACCAGCCTGTCAGACACGTCGACATCCCCCGCGTTATCCGAAATCAGTCACACCCCAGACATCCAAAGCATGCTGTCATCTGGACTTGCGTCCACAATAGCAACACAGCTGAAGAACCCGCTCAATCGTACCCCTCACAATTCATAAACTTTTCAATGTGAACTTCCACTCTGACTTAGACCTTTGACAGGAAATCGCTGCGGCATGACTCGCCAACATTCAAAACAAAACACAAGTCCATAAACAGAAAAGACTTACAACACACTCCTTAAGAATCTCCGCAGAGCGGACTGCGAATTGCCTACTCCATCTGGCATCGAAGACAGTCCCAACGGCAGAATTTGATCAGACTCCGCCTAATCCCCTGAAGCAAGTTCACGCGTGCAGCAAGATGCTCGCATGGTGTTCAGATCTGACTCCGGGACCTCAGTCTTCGCCTGATGATTGTGTATTGAGTAATCCTCCTGTAGTTCAGATTTGAAAGAAGAACACAATGAAGAGTTTCTGGAATGACGAAGCGGGCGTGATCGTTTCTGCAGAGATCGTCCTGGTTGCCACCATCCTGGTGCTGGGCATGATCGTCGGGCTGGTCGAACTGCAGACTGCAGTCGTCAGCGAACTGGCTGACCTGTCTGTTGCTTTTGGCAACCTGGATCAGTCTTACAGCACCTCCGGGTTTGCTGCTACGAAGTCTGGCGGATCGTTCAAGGCTCGTACCTTCGGTGCAGCTTATGCTGACGCTCAGGACATCTGCGACGGCGACGACAGCCTTGCAATCGTCTGTGATGATGACGGAGAAGATGACCTCGGCTCCGCCCCCGTAGCTTCCCAGCCCAGCTTCGGTGGCTTCGGTGGCTTCGGTGGCTGGCGGAACTGATCTGACTCGCCGGCAGATGTGCTGAAGAATCAGCACCAATTTGTGATTTCAAGCGACATGAAAGGGCAGGATCCGACAGGATCCTGCCCTTTTCTTGATTAATGCACTGCGAGCCTGATGCATAAATGCTGAATCAGGTGCAGCGACGTCTGTTATCAAACCGCAGCTGCCCTGCTAATGCTGGCTGCACCGAGGCAATGTTATGCGTCAAGTCGAAGCTGACTGAGAAGCGTAGAATCTCGGGCCTCCTGATCCCGGTACTCCCAGCGGAATCACGTGGCCAACGACTGGACTGTGCGTTTCCTGACATCAGCGATGTTGTTATTGTGGCCTCCGGACAGGTTCGTCAACTCCGCCTTATCAGGGCCCCGCAAATGCTATGGAATGCCGGCACGTTCACAATGATTGCTCTTTGTACAATCACCGCTGCTCCTCTGCTCGCACAAACCGATCTTTCTGCTGCGTCGCAAGACACACCTGCTGAGCTGATCGAGGGCGGTTTTCAGTTCATAGAAGGTCCAGCGGTTGATGCTGCAGGCAATCTGTACTTCACTGACATCCCACGAAATCAGATCCACAAACGAGACGTTGAGGGAAAGATCTCCATTTTTGCAGAACCATCCGGTCACTGTAATGGACTCATGGTCTGCGGGAACTGGCTGCTTGCCTGTGAGATGGACGGGCGTCTGAAAATGTTCAATCTGCAGTCGGCCGAAGAAACGATACTCTGCGCTGAATACTCCGGGAAACGCTTTAACGCTCCCAACGACCTTGTCGTCGACAGCAGTGGAGGCATCTATTTCACCGATCCGCGTTTCCGAGCTCCGCAGCCGCTTCCGCAGGGCTCCGAAGCTGTCTATTACCGATCCGCATCCGGAGAGGTCACCAGGCTGGCCGATTCACTCAAAGCGCCCAATGGAATCATCCTGTCCCCTGATGAAAACACGCTGTATTTGATTCCGAGCATGGACAGCAAAATGTGGGCATATCCAGTCGAAGCTCCCGGAAAACTTGGCGTCGGTAAAATCTTTTGCGAACTCCAGCAGGCGCCTGGTGAAGAAAACGGAGGTGGCGATGGCCTGACAATCGACCAGGCTGGAAACCTCTACATCACTTCGAGATCCGGGGTGCAGGTCTATTCGCCCACCGGAGAACACCTCCGCATCATTTCGCTGCCTGAACAACCCGCCAATGTCACCTTTGGCGGCCAGGACGGCAGCACACTGTTCATCACAGCCAGAACCGGACTGTACCAGCTTCAAGTGTCCCATGCCGGGCACGTGTTTCCAGGCAATCCGGCGGTGCTGGATGCAGCTGCTCAGCACCAGAAGTCGGCAAACAAGAACGAATAATCGCTCGCGATGTCTCAGGGCTGCAGTGGTATTCCGGCTTTCGGCATGCTGACCCAGCCCCCCCCCGGACACAGGCTCAACAAGAAAAAAGCCGACACGGATCTGTGTCGGCTTTCAATTCTGTGTCGGCTGTTACTGCCGACGACTCGTGCACACATCCACGCAGTCAGTAGAACGCAGTCGCAAGCCGTCTTCGAAATGCTGCCGCTTTCTTTGACTGAGCCCCCATCACCGTCAGCAGCTGCACCATAACTTCCTTTGCAGCCACGCCAACACCTGATCGATCGGCCTGAACAATCTCCAGGAGCATCTCACAGGCTTCCTCGAATCTGCTGTCCGCCCCCAGAGCTTCTGCCAGTTTCAGCTTCAATGTCAGATCTTCAGGATTGGCGGTGTACGCATCGCGTGCTTCACTGACACCACCGGAATCTTCCACTGCATCTCGCAGCTCCAACTGCTCCTTAAGCACCTGCGCTTCGGGTTCGAGGAAACCACGGGCCTCCAGCTTCTCCAGAACCTCCCGCGCTTCCTGATCTCGCGTCAGCTCAAGAAGCAACCTGGCATGGGTGATCTGATAACCCGCTGTCTCGGGATCAAGCTCGCAGGCCCTGCGGCAAGACTGTTCTGCTCCCTCCAGATCACCATCGGCCTCCAGCTGCAGCATCTCGTTCCAGGACTCAACTGCCGGTGAGGGCAGGAATTCCTGAAGCCATCTCCTGAGTTCGTTCTCCTGCTTCAACCCGGCAAAGTGACTGATCGGATTTCCATCCACCACCGCCACAACGAAAGGAATTGACTGAACCCCAAAAGCACCAGCAATCTCAGGTAATTCATCCACATTGACTTTGACCAGACAAAATGCACCAGCCATCTCATTGGCCAGCTTCTCCAGCAGTGGCATCAACTGTCGGCAAGGGCCACACCATTCCGCCCAGAAGTCAACGATTACGGGACGCTCGGCAGATTGCTCCACGACATCCTGACGAAAGCTCTCCATTGTCGTGCTGATGATTGTCGCTCGCTCTTCATTCATCGTTGCTTACCCTGTAACAGTTCTGCCTTACCGTAACCCCAAAAACATGAATCTCAAAGCGACGCTGTGTAGTCCGCCCACTGCCCGAAGTTCTCTTCGACACTGATCCGCACCTGCGCAAGACCAGCGTTACCTGTCAGCTCCAGACGCTGTATCAACTCCAACGTCATCCACCGCGCAATTTCTTCTGCCGTGGTGTTGGCCATGGGTAGAATTCGACAGTCTTCCGCAGGAAACACCCACCTGCGATCCTCAAATCGAGCAGTGATCTCACGCCCGTCTTCACCTCCCTGTACCGTAATCTGCGGATGTCGATCCGGTAACAGCACAGAATGATCCAGTTCTGCGATCAGCCGCTGCAGACCGTCACGAAGCGCAATGAAGTCGAAGACATACCTGTTTTCATCCAGCTGCCCGGCAATCCACGCTTCAACACGCCAATTGTGGCCATGCAGTCGTTCACAGACTCCGCCAGCAAATGTAATGAAATGCGCGGCACTGAAGACAAGCGTATCCTTAGTGACTCGAACTGAAAAGGTCCCGCCATACTTCTCAAACTCTGACACAGCTGATCCTCCGAGCGATCTACCTTTGCCTGCAGAGCACCTTATGCAGCCAACACCGCGAAACACTCTGAACCGCAAAGAAAAAAGGGCGACCTGCAAAAGGCCGCCCTTCCGGATTGTTGACTTTATTCCATGTCAGCGAACTCGACCGGTGGCCTCTTCGTTCTGCTGATCATTACTCTGCTCACGAACCCGTGACTGAGCAACCGTCAGGATCATCTGCCCGCGAGAAATCTCTGCCGGGTTGAAGTAATTCCGAAAACCGTGAATTCCACGTATGCTTTTCGTCGCCAGTTGCTGCCATGTCATGTTGTCAGTGCGAGTCCAGATGGCAGCCTGAGCTGATCGTTGATGCAAACGACCTGTTCCCACCATCGTGATCAACTCCTGCAGGACTGGATCGTCTGTGTAATCAGCAACCTTCACCATCTGGTACTCAACCCTCGGGTTTGGCTCTTCCTTACCATGGTTCAGGCAGGCAGAAACAAACGGCAGCTTGACGGTCTTTTCCGGAGGGATTGAAAACAGGCCCGCTCCACCCATGCCACCACCACCCATGCCGCCCATGCCACCCATGCC
>JALRDR010001021.1 GCA_023262145.1 Planctomycetaceae bacterium
GCTTAAGGATAAGCTACTTCCGGGAAAAAACAGCGTTAACTAAGGGGGCCTTCTGTGGATGCATTCTTGCTGTCTCGTTTACAATTTGCGCTAAATATTAGCTTTCATATCTTGTTCCCAACCATCACGATGGCAATGGGATGGTTTTTATTTTATTTCAAACTACGCTCAAACACTTCAGGCCATCCTGTATGGATGCGCATGTATCGTTTTTGGGTTCGTGTATTTGCACTTAGCTTTGCGCTTGGCGTGGTAAGCGGTGTGACAATGTCATTCCAGTTCGGCACCAATTGCGCACCAGCTTCCAGTCTCCCTCACGCAGACTCAGCTGACCACCATACCCCGGGAACTCCCGGTACAGAAACCGGCGAACAGACTGCTGCTGCCCCTGTAACAGCGGCAGCAGGCTGATACCGTCGACCGCTGCCACTCCTTCACCCCAGCCACCGGTCAGTTCGGCAAACGTAGGCATCCAGTCCTCAAAACCACTGACATAGTCGCTGGATGTGCCAGCAGGGACAACACCGGGCATGCTGACAATCGTCGGGACTCGAACACCACCCTCGTAAAGAGAACCCTTGAGACCTCGCAGTTCTCCGACGCTGGCAAAAAAATCGGCATCAACTTCGCGATCCAGATGAGTGGTACCGTTGTCTGAACTGAACACAATCATTGTGTTTTCCGTCAGACCATGACGATCGAGTTCCTGCAGGAGTGCACCTACGTCGGCATCAAGTCGACTGATCATCGCAGCGTAGGCCGCCCGTGGCGTAAAGTGAGGCGTGTATCCACCACCAGCCGCTGTGAATGGGGGATCATTCCAGCCCAGTGCCAGATAAGGCTCCAGATCTTGCTGCGGGACATGCAGAGCCACATGCGGGAGTGTAGATGGGAAATACAGGAAGAACGGCTGCTCGCGATTCTCCTCAATAAACGTGATGGCTTCGCGGCGAATGTGGTCCGGTGCATAGTCCTGTCCCTGGAATTCCGCATAACTTTGCGGATCGGTCGGATCGGCCCCGGCAGGCAGCCTGGCATGTCCCGGTACAGGTGGGTCATTCTTCAATGGAACGCGTTCCAGATTGCTCCACAGGTATGATGGGTAAAAACTGTGCGCATGCCGCTGACAGTTATAGCCGAAGAATCGGTCGAAGCCCTGATGAACCGGATCACCTTCCGTACCCGGCCCCCCGAGTCCCCATTTGCCGAACGCCCCCGTAACATAGCCACGCCCTCGCAGCAGTTCTGCCATGGTGCGGGTACTTTCCGGAATTGGATTCTGCCCCTCCGGCTGAGCCTCACTGTTGTTGCGGACCCATGCATGCCCCGGATGCATCCCTGTCATCAGTACGCAACGTGAGGGAGCACACACGGCATTTCCGGCATAATGCTGCGTCAGCTTCATACCCCGAGCGGCCAGCTGATCCAGATGCGGAGTTCGGATCTTCTGCTGCCCGAAACATCCAAGCTCCCGATAACCAAGGTCGTCGGCCATAATCAGCACGATGTTGGGCTGACGCCGATCACCGGCAGCGGATGCCTTCCCGGCAACCAGTTCTGCTCCAGACAGTGCCAGCAGAGCCGCAGAGATAACAGCCACTGAATGGCTCAGGTGAAAAACCAAAACCCGCATCTGTTCCGCTCCTCACGTCTGAATCTGTTCACAACAAATCCCTGCACCCGTAATTCGCTGAGACCGTTTGGATCTGTACGACGCTACAGGGCCAGTCTGTACAGGAAAAGTCAGTACCGGAAAGGTCTGAGCCCGACAGGCACAGCAGGAGTCGTCAAGCTGCACACTTCGATCACAGGTTCACGTGGACAGGTATTCGAGCACAAGACTTCCCATGGCTTCTGTGCCGATGGATTTGTCGCCCCCGCCGATGTCGGCAGTCCGGTGACCGGCACGGAGAACCTTTGCGACAGCGGCTTCCACGGCGTCCGCCTCTGCATTCAACCCGGCCGAATAACGCAGCATCATTGCCGCGGCAAGAATTGTTGCCAGTGGATTAGCAATGCCTCGGCCGGCAATATCAGGAGCTGAACCATGAATCGGCTCAAATAATCCCGGTCCGTCTGAACCAATTGATGCTGAAGGCAACAGCCCCAGTGAACCCGGCAGCATCGACGCTTCATCTGTCAGGATATCGCCAAACAGATTGGCGGTTACAACCACGTCAAAATCACGCGGACGGGAAATCAGATGCATGGCCATCGCGTCCACCAGTACCACGTTATACTTCACATCCGGAAACTCCTCCTGCATTACTCGCCCGGAAACTTCACGCCAGAGTCGCGACGCTTCCAGAACGTTGGCCTTGTCCACCATCGTAAGCCTGCCACGACGACCTCGGGCAGCTTCCGCCGCCAGACGTACAACGCGCTCAATTTCGCCGGTGGAATAATTCATGA
>JALRDR010000651.1 GCA_023262145.1 Planctomycetaceae bacterium
GTTCGATCAGCGTTACGGATGGCAACGGGCGGGCAGGCGCGAATGGACAACTCCGGGAACGACTTGCTCGCTGGTCGGTCTGAGCGATTCGCTCGTTCTGGACCGGTCCGCGATTGCGTTCTGGTGCGGTCGGGTTGATTCCCCGGGGCGGGCTTTTTACTCTGCTGTCAGATTGCAGACTGTGGCAGGATGCCGCATGGAAGTATCCGCAGGCCAGGATCACTGCAATCTGCGTTGTTTTTGATCGTTGAACGTTCAAAAGGAAATCGGGAACCCATGTTCAATTCTTTGAGATTACTGTCCATGTTTCACTGCGGCCGTGTTGCGATGCTGCTGGTGGGACTGACGCTGTGCGGGCAGTCTGTTACTGCTGCCGATCAGTTTGAGTTTCGTCAGGATGACCTTGTCGCCATCTTTGGCAACGGTCTGGCTGACCGGATGCAGCATACGCCGTGGGTGGAAACCGCTCTGCAGAAGCACCTGCAGGGGGCGAATGTGCGGTTCCGCAACATGAGTTTCGCCGGTGACATGGTGAACAAACGTCCGCGAAACCAGGGGTTCACCAACGACGAAGAGTACCTGCAGCATGTTGCTCCCAGTGTGGTCTTCCTGATGTACGGCTACAACGAATCGTTCGCCGGTGCTGATGGTGCTGCCGCGTATGAGGCAGAACTGGTGCAGGTTGTGCAGCGATATCGACAGCTCCGCAAGGATGCCGGTGTGGAAGCTCGCTTTGTGCTGTTCAGCCCCATCGCCTACGAAAGCACGGGGAATCCCAGTCTGCCTGAAGGGACGCAGCTGAATGCGAATCTGGCAGCTTACACAGAGGCAACTCGCCGCGCTGCAGAGGCCGCTGATGCTACCTTCGTGGATCTGTTTTCACCCACTTTCCAGCTCTTCGCCGCCAGTCAGCAGCAGTTCACACTGAACGGGATTCACCTCAGCGACGAAGGTTATCAGGCTCTGGCTGGAATTATCTCAGAAGCATTGCTGGGCGAGCCGGCTCCGGCAGCTGACAGCGTTGCGAAACTGTACGCCGCTGTTCAGGACAAGAACTGGCACTGGCACAACCGCTATCGAGCCACAGACGGAAATGACATCTGGGGCGGCCGGTCCACGCTGACATTCGTCGATGGTCAGAGCAATGCAGAGGTGCTCAAGCACGAACTGACCATGCTGGATGTGATGACAGCCAACCGTGATCCGGTGATCTGGGCGGCCGCAGCCGGACGTGATCTGAAGGCAGATGACAGCAACGTGCCCCCGCCGGTGAAGGTGATCTCCAACGTGGGCGGAGGCAGCAAGAGCTCCAGCGCTGAAAAGGAAGGGACAACTCAGTACCTGACTCCGGAAGAAAGTGTCGCAAAGATTACCGTGCCTGAAGGCATGGAACTGAACGTGTTTGCCTCCGAGGTGATGTTTCCGGACATGGCCAACCCGGTCCAGATGCAGGTCGACAGCAAGGGGCGGCTGTGGGCTGCCTGCTGGAACACCTATCCCAAATGGGAACCACTGAAGGAAATGGAGGATCGTTTGTTGATCCTTCCCGATGCTGATCGCGATGGTGTGGCCGACAAGGCAATTACCTTTGCCAAGGTGCACAATCCCACGGGATTTGAATTTTGGAATGGC
>JALRDR010000724.1 GCA_023262145.1 Planctomycetaceae bacterium
CCGACACCTGAAGTCAGCTCTTGCCAGCTGCCTGAACGGACGCTGTTGAATGGCGCACTGTCACCGAGGTCCCTGTCAGATGTCAGCACCCGAATTGACAGGGAACCTGCAAGGAGTGCGGCCAGATTACAGACGCTGCGCACTGGTCCCCCAGCCTTCACCGCCGGATAATACCAGTCACTGCAGATGAGTAGTCGGCGATCCTCGGGTATTTGCATTGCTCTGGTATCGATCGGGAATCTGCAAAAGGATTTAAGTCAGCGATCTGCACCGCAAACGCAACAAACTGTCCCACTCCCTGCGAGACAGCTTCAAGGATGAACACTCTTCCACAATCGAGTAGATCTGAGCAAACAAGGCTGAAATCTGCTCGGCGTTGAATCGTTCTGCATTCCTGAGCCCGGCTGCGATCAGACCGCTTCTGTACGCTTCATCGCTGAAGACTCGAAGAAATCCATGTCTCATGGACTCCACACTGAATGGATCCACAAGGCAGGCCGCGCCGCCCGCAACCTCTGGCATCGACGAACAATTGGCAGTCACACACACCCGGCCAACCCGCTGCGCCTCAACAATTGGCATCCCAAATCCCTCATGTGTGGAACAGAATGCCACCACATCACAATCCTCATACGCCCTCACCAGTTCGGCATCTGTCAGACGCCCGAGGACCACATACTGCAAGCCGCTGTTCTCCAGCAGTTGCCGCAATTCTGAATCAACCTCGCCAACAACCTTCAGAATACATGACAACCCCGACAATGCCTCAATCAGGCGCGGAACATTCTTGTTGTGCTTCACCCCTACCTGCAGTACGACGGGACATTCCGCCCTGAACTCCGCCGATCGATATTGCAACTCCTCGGCAACCGACACCGGTACAACAACCACCCGGTCAGCCGGCACTGTAACATGCATCAACAACTGCCGCTTCGTCTCCTCAGAAATCACAGTAACCACAGCCGCCCGGCAGACCGGCAGGCGAAACCAGAGCAGCCAGACGATCCATCTGCGAATCCCCGCTAATCGCTCCAGCACCTCGCAGTCAAGAACGGTCAGGACACATCTGCGGCGTTTCAATGCAAGCACCAGATAATTCACGTCCCCGGTTACGTGTGCCAGCCGATTCCGAAACTGCAATGCCCACCACAGATTGGCAACTCGACCCGATACACCTCGACTAAAACAAGGCGCCACAGCAGAAATGGCCGAAACACTTCCACTCAGACAGGCTCTTACACGCTCAAAATAACTCTCCACGCTGTACTGCGATGAGCCGGGGCGTCGTTGAATCTGAATCACCTGCATCGCCACCACAAATCCCCTCTGTCAGCAGCAAAACAGGTGTCGCAGACACCCGCGGGAAAACGCTGTCTGAGGATCACAACAGCACTCGAATGACGCCGACTCGCGGGAGTTACCGTAATCCCGCCCCCGGAATCAGGCAGCGCCCATGTCATGGGGCAGACAACCAAACTGAGCAACAAACGAACCAGCGACACCATTCCGTTACCCACGCCGCTAGTCCGCCAGCAGCGCCCGTGATGCAAATCAACTCCAGTGCTCCAGATCCCCGGAATGTTCGCAATCCGAAAAATGCAGCTCAACGCAGCAGGCTCCCGAGTTACACAATGCAGCACACAGGAACGCGCATACACAGTCTGACGCTACAACTCCTCAACCGGTCACCCTCCGCCCCCAAGCAGGGCGATCCGAATCTGTGAGTGTCGACTCTCAATGAAGACCCCAATGGAGCAGCGGCGAAGAGTTACCCAGCCCTGACGTGCCGGCCAACGCAGAATGATCTGCCATTCGTCCAGGTCGCCGGTCCATCAACAGCAAGTCGACTACCAGATCAACAGCGGAGCACCAAAAACAGCCTTCGACGACGTGGGAAAAACCCGTTACTCCGTAACCCTGTAGATGCCACGGAAGACTCAGGGAAAATACTCCACGGGCAATCGACCCAAATTCAAACACAACGACGTGCAAGAACTCTCCTCCGCCCGTGACAGTTCCAACAGGATTCAGAACCAAACTGACCAAACAGAGTCCGGAACACTCGAAATGTCTCTTCTCCACGAGCGAATTGAAGAGCTCAGAACCCAGGCAGTACTCCCGCACAAGCGTGATCCCGCAGGATCATCAGGGGAACCGAGGCGTCAATGCAGCGCACTGAACAAAACACGCAATACATCGTCCCATTGTGACGGAAGACCACATTCAGGGCCGGTTCACGCGGACGCAACCCGCTGACAAATCCATACAACAAGAGCGAATCCGCAGAGTCGACAGCGCGATGTGAACTCGCAGACATATCACCCAATCGCCCTGTCTGCGACGCGAACACCACCTCTTAACCTCAAAAATGGCATAGGAAACAGCTGACCGATGAAAAGGCAACTCAACCCTACAAAGACCGAACCCTTAACCAGATGGTTCAACACCACGATGGACTCAGTCTCAGCCTTGATCGCACTGTAAAAAATCACGGGAAGCCACAGCACAAATACGGGTGCCCGAAAACAGAACACCAGCATCAGACGGACAAAGCCGCCCCAGAACAAACCGTACATGCCTATGCAGAAAACACCACCAAACTCGCCAAAGTTAGCATACGCTTCACCAAGCGGACTCACACCCATCGAAGTAGAATCCGCTATCTCAAGCCCGGTAAAACGCCTGAAATTGAATCGCAAATTCGCTTCCGCCTTGTCGGCGACAAGAAAACGCGGAACCAACGCCGCCTTCACCGCCTCCAGATATGTAGATCCTTCGACAAACGATTCATTCTCAGGCATGTTCGCCATTACCGCTGAAACAATCCAGCCCTGATTCAATCTGACAACAACATTATCAAACGTCTCTTGATTCCAGCCCGCCCCATCCAACAGAAACTTATCAACAATTAACGACACCAGGGACGCCGACTGAGAATCTGCGGCAACGGCCTTCCTGTATTCAGCCTTGACTGCCTGAATCATAAACATCGCAACAGCGCCAGCACCGAGAAGACCCAGTTTCACTGCAGTACTCCGGCGATCCATCGAGAGCCAATAAATAAATACGATGGCGAGCCAAAGGAGAAGATCATGAAAATAAGTGCTTGAAACAGCAAAAAACACGACCGGAGCAAGGGACAGAGCAACGAACAAATACCGATGCCGGTGACGACTGAACAGGAAATACAACACTCCCACAAACCTGAATTGCGCAATCAACTGTAAAACAAACCCTACCCCACTTGGAGAATCGCGAAGAAACAGCATTCCGTTCCCGATGAGGCACAGCACCACAGCAGCATTGAACATTGTCGCGCGATTCACCAGCGAAAGTAATTCACGAGGGGGAACGGAACGACCGAGAATCATTAGTCCTATCAGATAGCTGCACGTAGACGGAATGGCGAAACGAAAATAAACATCGGAATCAACATACATCTGATAGCGCTCAAAAACGGCTTCACTGTCATAGCCGAGCGCAGGCCCA
Organism: Planctomycetaceae bacterium; assembly: GCA_023262145.1. GTDB lineage: Bacteria > Planctomycetota > Planctomycetia > Planctomycetales > Planctomycetaceae > SXXK01. Next base: position 3,490 of record JALRDR010000724.1, read on the forward strand.
AGCACCCACTGCAAAGTCGCAACCAACCCGGCAAGCTGGACGTATGGCACACCACGGTCCATATGCCGGATAAACTCGACCAGCACAACCCCCGTCAGAAAGAATGCTGCCGGAGCGTCGGGCAGAATTCGCAACGCAACAGCGACACCTGTCAGGACAATACATGCGGCACTCAAAAGACTTGCAGATCTCTGCAGAAAAAACCTGCGAAGCTGTCTGTAGAAACTTAACCTCGAACGCATTGCACAACAACCCCGTACAGGTCACGAACAAAACATGCACCACCCAGATTCCGAGTAACTCGCCGCATGCTCCCTTGAAACGACATTTCATCCGGAATGTCGACCGCAAACACATCCCAGTTTCTTCACCGAGGTCAGATACTCCGCAGCAACTGCGTACCCTTCGAGCACCTCGCATTACCTGCAGCAATTCATTGCAAGTGACTCGCGCCTCCCAGAACGGGCACCTCTGCGATGATCGTACTGACTGGAGTGCCCACACGGCAAGCCTGGTGTTCAGGCTCGCCTGTATGCGCAATCGCTTCAGCCTCCAAAGCAGCACTTTCATCAGCCCATACCCGTCTGCACAGGCCGACTCAAGCCCCCCCTCACACTGACGATTCAGCGCTGTACCTGATTCAGATAACTGCACGCTTCAGCCCTCAGAACACACTTCGCCGCCACTGCCTGTGCCGACGGGTACATGTGTGATCAGATGAGGCCTTCGGAGGATGTGTTCAACTCAATGAAAGAATCTCAGCCACCTCCGCTCCAAACACCGCCGTCACTGTGAATTCAGGGTCGCCACTACTCTCAGACCGACGCCGTCTGACTGGACGATCCACAGCGATCGACTTGCTCATCTTCCCCGCTACAAGCTCCACCTGAATGCGGTATTAAAGAGCTCCAGTCGCGAGATACTTCGTGCAGAA
>JALRDR010000748.1 GCA_023262145.1 Planctomycetaceae bacterium
CCTCGGGAAAGACACGTTGCCGGTGCCAGTCACTAAGTTGCTTTCTTTCTGACTCAGTTCGCTGTGCTGCATCCCTGTGAAGAATCTGCAGTACTTTGTCTGCAAGTTTCAGGTCGTCTGCAGACATTCCTGCAATCCGCAGATCTGCCGCAGCACTACGCGTGCGCTGTTCCCACGCCGGTTGCTGCTGATCCGCCTGTCGATATGCCTCATTCGCTGCAGCGCTGGCCGTCTGCACAATCCGCTCAAGCTCCTCGATCCGCTGCCGCTGATCACCGAGAACCACCGGCATTCCCGCTTCCCGTCGACCAATTGCCGGTTCAGCGAGATCGGAGAAAAATGCCCCAAGCGAATAGAAGTCCCGCATCGTGATCGGATCGAACTTATGATCATGACACTGCGCACAGCCGATGGTCTGCCCCAGCCATACAGTACCCACCGCACGGACGCGGTCGGCAAGCATGCGTGCCTCATAGTCCCGGGGCTGAGCCCCACCCTCTTCCGTTGTCAGCAAAAGGCGATTGAACGCTGACCCCAGCAGTGACTCCTGATCGGCATCGTTTACCAGATCGCCCGCAATCTGCTCAATCGTAAACCGATCGAATGGCTTATTGCTGTTGAAGCTGTTGATCACCCAGTCGCGATACGGCCAGACATTGCGAGGCACATCGCTGTGATAACCAACCGTATCTGCGAAGCGAACCACATCCAGCCACGGAATCGCCATTCGCTCTCCATAATGAGGATTCTGCAGCAGTGAATCGACCAGTTGATTCCAGTGCACGTCATCAGGACTGGCTGAGAAATCCTGAACCTGCTGCAGACCTGGTGAAAGTCCCAGCAGATCACTGTAAAGTCGCCGCACAAGCGTCCGCGGCTCTGCCTGTTCCACACTCTGCAGACCAGCCTGCTGCAGCCGCTGCTGTACCAGCGCATCAATGGGGTTACCAGATGCCGGGACCTGCGGACGCTGCGGCTTCCGATATGCCCAGTGCTCCTCCCAGGGTGCTCCGAGGGCAATCCACTGCTCCAGCAGCCGACGTTCTTCGGCAGTCATTGATCTGCCGGAATCCGGTGGCGGCATTACCAGCTCCGGATCCGCAGAATTGATTCGAGCAATTAGCTCACTCTGCTCCGGATGCCCAGGAACAATTGTTCCCGATTTCTTTGCCGCCGGTTCCAGATCCAGCCGCAGTTCTGCTTCACGGTGCTCGGCATCCGGGCCATGACAGGAGAAACAACGGTCCGCCAGCAATGGACGAATCTGAGCATTGAATGAGATTTCATCTGCTGCCAGGAAATTCGGATCTCCTGACAGCAGGCAGAGCACAATACAACCGGTAATTCGTCGCCGGATCATGAGTACTGTTCTTTCCCCGGCGAAACAGCTCGCGCCGGAATGAAACGAATTATTCAACAGGAACAGAGCTGTGACGTCGAACTCTGACATCATTGGGCTGGCGTTCACCAGGGCTGCTGCGTCCCTGGGTAATCAGTTGTTCCAGAAGCAACTGCATTTCACGGACCTTTTCCGGCTGCTGCCCGGCAAGATTCTCCCGCTCGCCGGGATCCTGCTCCAGATGATACAACTGCACGGGCTGCGATGCATCACCGCCAGCGGTCCAGCCCCCGGATCCGGATACCGGCAGATACTTCCAGGCCCCGGACCTGAGTGCAGGAACTCCCCGTATGGAACAACTGACAGCATGCTCGCGAATCACGACGTCCTTTCCCCGCAATAACGGCAGCAGGCTGAAACTGTCCTCCGCACAGTCTGCTGCAGGTTTTTGCTGCAACACGTCTGCAATGGTCGCCATTACGTCGGCCTGATGAATCAGTCGTGCACATGTACTGCCGGCCTGCACCACACCTGGCCAGCGCACAATAAATGGTACACGGTGCCCTCCCTCCCAGGCCTCTGACTTGTAGCCTCGGAACCCGCCACTCGGAAAATGCCCCCGCTGCTCCAGTCCGGCTGTATCGATGTAGTGAGCACACCCGTTGTCACTGGTAAGAATCACCAGCGTGCGTTTGTCCAGCTGCAGCTGCTGGAGTGTCTCCAGAATTCTGCCCGCAGCTGCATCTGTCTCCATCACCAGATCCGCATACGCATTCAGCCCGCTCCGACCTCGCCACTCTTCATTGACAGCCAGTGGAGTGTGCGGTGAAGTGAATGCAACATACAGCAGAAACGGCTGCTGCTGCTCGGCGGACTCCCTCAGAAATCTGCAGGCCCGATCGGTCAACGCTGGCAGAATCTTCTCCAGACTCCAGCCGGACAATGCCGGGCCCTGCTGGCTGGCCTGGTTATTGCCGAGCAGTTCGGGAGGCAGAACTGTGGAAGGCACACCAACAGTGCGATCACCTTCAATGAAACAGTATGGAGGCCAGTTGGGAACATCCGTCCCGAAGTATTCACTGAACCCTCGCGTGATCGGGCCGCCGGCGATCCGCTCTGAAAAAACTCGATTCCAGATCTGCTGCACTTCCGATGATGCCGACCCGCCATTGGGAATCACTTCTCGAAACAACCTGCGATCCGACTCTGCAACTGGCCAGTCCCAGCCCAGATGCCATTTCCCGACACAGGCGGTTCGATAGCCTGCATTCTGTGCCACTCCGCCAATCGTCAGCCGCTCTGCGGCAATCAGCGGTGGTTCCCAGAGTCCCACAATTCCACTCTGCAGACGCGTCCGCCAGTGGTACCGGCCCGTCAGCAATGTGTAGCGCGACGGCGAACAGACGCCGGATGACGAATGAGCGTCCGTGAACGACATTCCCTCAGCGGCCAGACGGTCAATCGCCGGAGTTGGAATCAGGCCACGCTCCGGGTTGTAACTTTGTACGTCACCGTAACCGAGGTCATCTGCGTACAGAATGAGAATGTTCGGACGCTCTGCGCCAATACAGCACACACAGATCGAAAGCGTACCGACAAGTACAGACCATCGTTTCCAGGCATCCATCAGGGTTGTCCTTAACGAGCACTTTCGATTGTATTTCATTCCGCAGAAATCACTCCGATCTCTGCAAGGCTGGCATGGCCGCCTCCTGTCTGTTCCGTCAGGATCTGGAATACAACAAAGCGAGCCCTCGATTTTTTGAACATCACTGACTGCGGCTGCCGCGTCTTCTGCAGTTCGACTTCAGCGACAGGCCGTTCAGAGTCTTCCGTCTCAGCCTGCTGGCGAAGAAATACTCGCACGCTCTGCGGTGCCCCATTCCAGCTCTGATCCTGACGCGCCACGGCCACCACACCCTGCACCATCCGTTCACGCCCCAGATCAAGTATCAGCTCATGGGGTGGATCGGCCTTGTCCGGTGCAAATCGGGAATGCCAGTGAGTCAGTGCATTGCCGTCCAGCACATGTGCCGCCAGTTTTGAATTCCCTTTATTCTGACTGCTGAAGCTGTGCAGCCGAATCTGCTCTCGAGGAATCACTGAATCCGGCATCCTTACCCGCTTGCCGCTCGGCTCAGCCGTCTGATCGTGACGCCCCATTTTTGCGCGGCGATCTCGTTCGTGGCGATCAGTGCGAGAAAACGTACCTTCCTGAGCTGGCTCGTGAGCCTGCTCCGCCAGCCGGCCAAGTTGCTGCACCAGTTCCGGATGCGATCCGGCAAGATCCCTGGTTTCACCAGGATCGTCTGCGACATTATAGAGTTCCCAGTCCGCCCCGCCGCGGCGATGGATTCGCCAGTCCCCCTGACGCAGGGCGAACGAGCCACCGATCTCCCAGTACAGGTACTCGTGCTGACGTTGTGTTCCCTGGCCCAGAAGTTCCGGCAGCAGCGAGACACCGTCTGTCCTTCCAGGAACACGAACACCAGCCAACTCTGCAAATGTCGGCAGAAAATCCGGGAAGTAAAACAGACCGTCGCTGATTCTTCCGGGGGCAATGCTGCCAGGCCAGCAGGCCACCACCGGAATTCGCAGCCCACCCTCGTACAGTTGTCCCTTTTGTCCTCGATACTCCAGGCCTGTCTCCGGATGACGATTGGCAGAATGAAAACCACGGGGATATTCCTTTGACGAAAAGTAGTCCGCCCCGCCGTTGTCTCCACTGAAAATCACCAGCGTGTTTTTCTCCAGCCCCAGTTCCTGCAGCAGTGCTCGGATCTCCCCGACCTGACGGTCCACCATCGTCACCATCGCGGCGTATCTGCGCACATCTTCCGGCCACGGTTTGTCCCGATACAGTTCCCACGCCGGATCCTCATCCGGGATATCAAACAGACCGTGAGGTGGCGTATAGGGCAGATACGCGAAGAAAGGCCGCTGAGCATTCTCGCGGATGAAGTTCATGGCGGCATCATGAATCAGATAGTGCGAATAGGTCTCGCCGGCACTTCCACCGTTATTTCCCCGCAAAGGTACCTCTTCGCTGTTCTGAATCAGGTAAGGAGGGAAATAAGTGTGTGCGTGTACCTGATCGTAGTAGCCCAGAAAGACATCGAAGCCGTGCAGTTCCGGTACTCCTGTTGAATCTCGTCCACCACATCCCCATTTGCCGAATCCACCTGTCGCGTAGCCCAGGGGCTTCAGCATGGATGCAATCGTGGTTTCGTCAGCACGCAGCGGAGTTCCCCCGCCGTTGACACGAACGGAAGTATGTCCGCTGTGCAGTCCGGTCAGAAAACAGCAACGCGTCGGAGCACAGACGGAAGAACCGGCAAAGAGATTGCGGAACAGCAGGCCGTCAGCCGCCATCTGATCAAGCTGCGGTGTCTGAATTGTTGTGCCACCGTTAAAACCCGTCTCAAAATAGCCGAGCTCATCAGCCATGATGTAGACGATGTTTGGCAACGTTGCGACGGACGATGCAGGCTCCGCTCCACCTTCAACCGCCGTCTGCAGACAGCACAAGCACAGCACCAGATACGCAGATACGGCCCGCATCGCATTCCCCAGGTTCAATGGCAAAGTAAGACAGACCACAGCAGTCTCAGACTTCCTCGCACAGCGGTCAAGTCCCGCAATCCTGTGCATCCGGCAGAACTCTGTTAAGCTGCACCGGAGCGGCTCAATCTTCAACCTGGCTGCAGGGGAATAACATGCGTTGCAATTCAGCGATGGTCCTGACCTGTCTGCACACACTCACTACGTTACTGCTTCTGCTTCCGGCAGAGGCACCAGCCTCAGAACCGGAACAGATCCTGCTATGGGCAGGAACTGCACCCGGTGAAACAACTCAGTCAACAGGCACACCATTGCCTCGTCGCCCGACCGAAGAGCCTCCGGTTGTAAGAATATCAGGGATCACAGCGCCCTCGCTTTCCGTCTATCCCGCAGAACACCCGAACGGAAAAAGCGTCCTTATTCTGCCCGGAGGTGCTTTTCGCTATGTCGTCACCAACAAGGAGGGATCCGAGTTCGCGGAGCTGCTGAACGAGGCAGGCATTACCGCCTTCGTACTCAACTATCGAACCAGCGAAGCCGGAAGTCCGGACGCCTGGCGAAAACCACTTCAGGACGCAAATCGAGCACTCGAAGTGATTCGTTCCCGTGCCCCGGATTGGCATCTCGACGCAGGCAAAATTGGTATCGCCGGTTTTTCAGCAGGCGGTCAGGTTGCCGCTCGATTGCTCTGTCAGGATTCCAGCTCCCACTCCGCACCACCGGCGTTTGGGCTGCTGATCTACCCGTGGAATCTGTACGATCCGCAACACACAGCACTTCCTGCGGAGTTTCGCCCGCAGGCTGACTGTCCGCCGGTATTCCTTGTGCATACCAGCGATGACAGCTCAACAGCACTAGGATCCGTTCTGTTCTACGCAGAACTGAAGAAACTCAACATTCCTGCTGAACTACACGTGTTCCAACGCGGCGGACATGGGTACGGACTGCGTACCGCTGACAATTCCCAGGTCCACACCTGGGCAGAACTGGCAACATTCTGGCTGCGTTAGGCCAGCTTTCCCGACGGCCGCAACCTGCACTCAGTCGCCACGGCACTCCCTGCCACGACGGCCGCAAGCCAATTGTGCTCCCGCAGTCCAGCGCGGGTCCGGATGAAACTGCATCCTGCGCTGAGTTTCAGCGGCGGACCGTCGCCTGCAAACGCATGTGCAATCATGCGTCGCTCCGGCATGCGGCAATCTGGCAGGAATCAATCTGGCAGAGCGGTGTTCCTTTTTCTCGACGCTCAGGTGTTGCCGGCGTTTTTGAGCAACACGTGTTGCCGGAACGCAACGTTGACAGCATGTAAAACTCCTTTGCATCAGTATTTTCACTTGTCAAAGAGAATTATCACCGTTTCGGCACGGCTGCTGCATTTCACTTCTGAAGTTCCAGAACTTCGCAATGTGACTGCTGACCGCCCGATTGTCTCCTCGGAGCTCGCTGTCACCGGATGTTCATTTGCATGAACAGATTACTTTTGTATGCCCCTCACAGGAATCGCACGCGTGTCCACCGAAACAATTCTCCTCTGCAGCAGCTCTCCGGGTTATCTCCGCAGCCTCGGCAACCTGATCATCGGCAACTGCCGAATGATGGAATGCTATTCCATTGTGGAGATCGAGAGCATGGCAAGAAATCAACCTGTCAATTGCCTTGCCCTTGATGCCCGTCATCTGGATCCGCAGCAACTTCTGCGCGTCTTTGAAATGGGTAAGCGGCTGCAGATCGACCGCATCATTGTCGTAGCGACTCCGGAACTAAGCCCAAGAATCATCGTTCCTGCCAACAGCGTCTCTCAGATCATTCTCTGTGAAGCAACTGCACATGACACCGACTGGCAGTCGATTGCCAGTCAGATCATCGGTGACTCCGAAGAATCCTCTGGGGTTGCGGACAGGGAATCGGCGAAAGCTCACACGCAGCCAGCACCACCAGTCGTCTTCGGTGCGACTAAGCCCGCTTCCGCAGCAACCACCAATTACGGCACGTACAGCAAATCGGGCATTGAGACTCAAACGTCTCAGGTCGCAGATCAGTTCCGTACTCGAACACCTGAATTGCGGCGGATGCTGCAGCGGCTCGAAGTGGCTGCCAGACATCCTGTAACCATGCTGCTCATCGGAGAAACCGGAGCCGGTAAGACGCACCTTGCCAGTCTGATTCACTCGGTATCCCCGCAATCTCAGCATCCATTCGTCCATGTTGCCTGCGGAGCACTTCCCGGAGAATTGATCGAAAGTGAACTGTTTGGCCATAAGAAAGGATCGTTTACCAGTGCTCACGCCGACAAGGACGGAAAATTTCTGGCTGCCGGTCGCGGGACCATTCTGCTGGACGAAATCGACGTCATGACGCCGGACCAGCAGGTCAAACTGCTGCGAGTCATTGAGAAGGGAGAGTTTGAAGCTGTTGGGTCCAACCAGACTCTGCACGTGGAAGCCAGAATCATCGCTGCCAGTAACCTGCCCCTGCAGCCACTGGTGGAAAAAGGCAAGTTCCGTCCTGACCTCTATTATCGGCTCAATACTCTGAGCTTCATCATTCCGCCATTGCGGCAGCGTCTGCCGGACGTGGAACCACTGGCTCGACACTTCATCGAGCACCACGCAGCTCAGCTGGGTGTGTCCGTAAAGGAAATCTCTGACGACTTTATTGAGGCACTCCTGCAGTATCCGTGGCCCGGAAACGTACGTGAACTGGAAAACGCTGTTCGCAGTGCAGTGATCTACAGCATGGATGGCATCATCGCGCCATCGTCCCTGCCCGCTCACATCCTGAGCGGAACTGTGGAACCCAGCGGAGACCCTGCGTCCTCCGGGTTCTTTTCTGTTCGCCGCGGCGAATCCCTTGAAAACCGCATGGAGCTCACCGAGAAAGAAGTGATTGAGCAGGCTCTGCTGAAGAATAACTTCAGCCGCACCAACACTGCTCGCAACCTCGGCATCAGCCGTGTTACGCTCTACAACAAAATGCGGAAGTACGGAATGCTCCGGAAAGACTGAACCTGTCCGCCTGCCGGACCGTCACCTTGCCAGCTCAAGGTGACCGCTGCAGTGCAGACAGGCGACCTTGCTGCCAAGGTACTTCAGACTCGCTCGAATTTCCTGTTCGCAATGCGGACAGGGCATGTACACAGCGGTGATGGCAACCTGCGGGCCGTACAGAAATAAACGGTCACAATGTTTGCACTGTACCTTCAGGCCTCGATACTTGTTGTGAACTCGCAGCTCTGCACTGCACCCTGGGCACGTCACATAACTTCCGCGAGGATGTGCCGTCCGCAGCGTGCTGACTTCCGGAAGTGGAAAAAACTCCGGGATCACAATACTGTCGTCTGACAATTCACTGTTCAGCATGGCCCGACATGATCTGCAGTGGACCAGACGAGCCGGCATGTCATCTCCGCACTGAGGGCAGGGACCACCCTCCCACGCTCCATTCATCACAATCCTCTCCAGCTGATCCGAAGTCAGTGACACTCCGCGCAGTCACTGCAGGCCCGATCCTTTGCAGAGCCCGCCAGCCTGCAGCATCATTTTGCCTTTACCGCAATCAGACTGTTGAACGTATGAACATAAAGATGTCCATTCCCCACTGAAGGGGTGGAATGGCAGAAATCACCGAGTGGCGTACGCCCAAGTTCCTCAAATTCTTCGCCCGTTCGCAGCACGACCATTTCGCCCTCTTCTGAAGCACAGTAGATCCGATCTTCAATCAGAATCGGAGATCCACTGAAGGCACCGTCAATTCTTTTCATCCAGACCTCTTCCCCGGTTTCCTGCCGCAGACAGACAATGATTCCCTTGTCACCCCACAGATAAAGCAGGCCCTTGTCCGCGATCAGGCAGGGGACGTACGGCAGCGTTGTACGTCGTTCAAAAACAATCCGTTCACTGTCGTTCACTGTGGCACTCGTCCGCACGGCGGCAAGGTATTTGCCATTCCCTCCGGAACCGCATGTTACAAATGTGAGCCCATTCACAACGACCGGTGAAGCGACACTACGCATCGGCAGTTCAGGGGTTCGCCAGAGCTGTTTGCCAGTTCGAAAATCCAGGCCCGCGACCCCGGACGACTGACTGATACAGATGACCTGCAGTCCCCCGCGGCCATCGTCCACAAGCGCCGGCGTGGAATATGAGGTGTTCCCCGGCAGCCGCTCCGAAACCCAGATGGATTTGCCTGTTCGCGAGTCCATCGCCTCCAGCGTGCTGGGGCCACGCTGATCATTGGGCACCAGCAGCACTCCATCATGAAGGACCGGCGATACTCCCAGTCCATGCTGGCTCTCAAATGTCCCCAGGTCTCTGATCCACAACTCCCGGCCAGCAAAATCCCAGGCTCCCACACGCTGACTTTCTGCATCAGCCATCATCATGCAGATTACTTCACCATCTGTGACCGGGGTGCTGGACGCCCAGCTGTTCTTCTGATGCTTGGGACTGTCACTCATGGTGACTGCAGCAACCCAGTTCTGCTCCCCCGTATCTGCATTGAAGGAGTGCAGAAAACGCTTCCCACCACCCTCAGTCGCTGTTGTGATCAGCAGCGTCTTGCCCCAGATCACCGGCGATGAATGGCCGACATGCTCCAGCTGCACCTTCCAAGCTATTTCAGATTCCTCCCATGACGTCGGAATTCCCGGCTGCAGACTGACACCGAAGCCATTTTCGCCACGGAATCGGCTCCAGTTCTCCTGCGCTGAAAGCGGCGCAAGTGCCAACGTCAGACACACAACTAAACAAAACCACATTGCGTTCCCCCCCCCCAGCACACCGGAACATTGACTGACAAATCTGCCGCTCATCCGGAATGCTGATCATCACACACACAATCCGCGGAGACCATCAGGCGTTTCTGGATGGACGTCGAACGAATCTGACCTGGATTGACCTGAGCATTCGTCAGCAGCGAAACAACTTTCACACCGCCAAATTGCATGCAGTGGATGTGGAGAAACATACTCACTGGACAGCGATCTGCCCACCCTCAGATCGTTGCAGTCGAGACTGCAGACACAGAATTCTGACCGCGAATGAATCTCAAT
>JALRDR010000776.1 GCA_023262145.1 Planctomycetaceae bacterium
GAACAGAGCCGTCGCATACGGCATTCCGCCTCCCGGCACCGCTCTGTTCAGTTCCAATTCTTCCGGTGTTTCACTGTCTGTGAAACTGCGAAAAATGCGATCCCCGATTCGCCCGGATGCAAACGCATTCGGTCAGCTTGTTTTCTGACCGCTGCGTCATCCCAGCCGGCAATACCCACTCATTAAACTTCGTGGCAAACGCCGGCCGAAATTCATTGTGGCTGCTGCGGAGCCGAACATCCTGCAGCAGGACGCGAATTGCTCATCGTGGACGGTCGCTGCAGTCAGCAGCCTTACCCGACTGAGCCTTCCATCTGCAGCTCAATCAGGCGATTGAGCTCAACGGCATACTCCATCGGCAGTTCCTTAACCAGTGGCTCCACGAAGCCGGTCACAATCATTGCCGAAGCTTCCGCTTCCGACATACCGCGACTCATCAGATAAAACAGTTGTTCTTCCGCGATCCGCGAAACACTGGCCTCGTGCTCGATGGCGACATTCTCTTCTTCCACTTCGATGTAGGGATAAGTGTCGCTGCGACTAGCAGAATCAAGAATCAACGCATCACAGACCACGTTGGAACGGCAGTTCACTGCGTTCTTCTGAACTTTTACCAGACCGCGATAACTCGACCGACCACCGCCACGGGAAATGCTCTTGCTGATGATTCGACTGGAAGTGTTCGGGGCACAGTGAACCATCTTCGCACCAGCATCCTGATGCTGGCTCTCGCCGGCAAAAGCAATTGACAATGTCTCTCCGCGAGCCCCTGGTTCCATCAGCCAGATCGCCGGGTACTTCATTGTCAGCCGTGACCCAAGGTTACCGTCAATCCACTCCATCAGACCATCCGCCATCACCATGGCACGTTTGGTGACGAGGTTATAGACGTTGTTGGACCAGTTCTGAATCGTCGTGTAGCGACAGCGCGCACCGCGTTTCACAATGATTTCCACCACTGCGGAGTGCAGACTGTCACTGCTGTAAGTGGGCGCCGTACAGCCCTCGACATAATGCACCGACGCCCCTTCATCCACGATAATGAGAGTACGTTCAAACTGCCCCATGTTCTGGCTGTTGATGCGGAAGTAGGCCTGCAGCGGAAAGTCAATCACAACGCCCTTCGGGACATAGATAAATGACCCTCCGGACCAGACCGCCGAATTCAAAGCGGCAAACTTGTTGTCTCCGGATGGAATCACTGTTCCGAAGTACTCGCGAAACAGTTCCGGATGATCTCGCAACGCAGAATCCGTGTCGGTGAAGATCACCCCCTGCTGCTCAAGGTCTTCCCGCAGACTGCCATAGACAACTTCTGACTCGTACTGCGCCTTGACGCCTGCCAGATACTTCTTTTCAGCTTCCGGGATTCCCAGACGATCGTAGGTCCTGCGAATGTCATCCGGAACATCATCCCATGACCGTCCCTGCTCTGAAGCTGCTTTCATGTAGTAATAGATATCGTTGAAATCGAGCGATCCAAGATCTCCACCCCAGTCCGGCATCGGACGCGATTCGAAGATCTGCAGTGACTGCAGACGAAAATCCCGCATCCACTCCGGCTCCTGCTTCATGGCAGAAATCTGAGTAACAATCTCCGGGTCCAGGCCCTTGCGGCTTTTGAAGCTGTAGTAGTCCGTCGAATCGTGAAATCCGTACTGGTAAGCACCAAGCTGGACATCAGAACTGGAAGGTGCATCTGTTGACATCAGGATAATCCCGGGGTGCAGGTATCAGGCAGAAAGTAAGAGCGTAATCAGGCAATCGCCTCTTCCGCAGCAGCTTCCTCAGCTGCCACCTGAGGGTGCCGTTTGCGAACCTCAGCATAACCGTTGGAATGAAGCTCATTGGCCAGAGCCGCATCGCCAGTTTCTACAATTCGACCGCCCAGCATCACGTGAGTAAACTGCGGGGTGTTGAATTCCAGCAGACGCTCATGATGAGTAATGATCAACACTCCCATCTGGGGACCGGAAAGTCGAGCAAGTCCTTCGCTCACCACTCGTACCGCGTCACTGTCCAGACCGCTGTCGGTTTCATCAAGAATCGCAAATCGAGGCTGCAGCATCGCCAGTTGCAGAATCTCCATACGCTTCTTCTCGCCCCCGGAAAATCCATCGTTCAGGTAGCGGCGGGCAAATTCGTGATCCATCCCAAGCTCCGTCATGCGACTGCGGAGCTCCTTGCGAAACTCACGCATCCCGATGAGCCCCTCACCCTCCTTACGGTCCGGGTTGCGCACGTTGGTCACTGCGTGCCGCAGAAAATCGGCTACCTTCACCCCCGGAATTACGACGGGGTACTGGAACGCCAGAAACATGCCCAGGCGAGCACGCTCATCCGCCTCCATCTCTGTGATGTTGACACCGTCAACCTCAATCGTACCAGTCGTTACGGTGTAGTTGGGGTGCCCGGCGAGTGCATACGCAAGCGTACTCTTGCCGGAACCATTCGGCCCCATCAGGGCGTGAATCTCACCCTGACCAATTTCAATGTTCACACCCTTCAGTATTGGCGTATCACCAACCGAAACATGCAAGTCTGAGATCTTCAGAACACTGCTCATCGTTGTCCCTTAACCGTTTCCAAACCGTTTCCCTGACACCGGGTCAGGCTAGCTGACTAAAACCGTTTTGTATGTCACTGAAAGCTGCTCACCCGGAACCGATGTCATCTGAACGACCCAGTTCCACAATCCACCCGCCTGCTGGCAATCCACCCGCCTGCTGGCAATCAACCGCCTGCTGGCAATCCGCGCGCCTGCTGGCGTGCATGACCGCTGATACCGGCATTCCACAACTCAACTCCACCGGGCAACACAGGAGATTCCTGAAACTTCAAACTCAGCCAAAACATCCCCGCCGCTACCTGTTCCAAAATGCCTGCTCCAAAATGCCTGCTCCAGTTGACCTGACAAGCAACGCAGCCAGCAGAGTTCACCAGCAGAGTTCACCAGCAGAACCAGCCCGAAGCAGGGCCTGACCAGATCCGGGTACCAACTGAACCAGGTTGCCTGCAGAAACCATTCAGACGTTGAGCGCAGAGGTGCCGGAGTGGTGGGGGACCGGAAGCCGGGCCTCACCACGTGTCACCTTGCGTGCCTTGATCTTGTCCTGAATTCTCATCAGACCTTCCAGCAGCGCCTCCGGACGAGGGGGGCACCCTGGAACGTAGACATCAACCGGCACCACCAGATCAACTCCCTTAACAACGTGATAACCATGCTTGAAGTAGGGGCCACCACCAACCGTGCAGGCGCCCATGGCAATGACGTACTTCGGATCAGGCATCTGCTCGTACAAGCGTCGCACACGACTCGCCATCTTGAACGTCACAGTACCCGCCACGATCATCAGGTCTGCCTGCCGTGGAGTGGCTCGGAAGGCACCTGCACCGAAGCGATCGATATCATATTTACTCGCCCCGGTCGCCATCATTTCAATTGCACAGCAGGCCAGTCCGAAGGTCATCGGCCAGATGCTTGACTGCTGCCCCCAGTTGAGCGCCTGCTCCACCGTGGTCGTGATTACATTTTCCTCGAACCGTCCTTCAACCCATGTCATCTGGCTGATCCCCTGTCTGAATTCGCCCTGAATTTCCTTGTTGTGTTGCTTCTGTTGCCCGGCGAGCCGCACGCAACGATTCTGGACCGCAGCTTTGCTGGCCAGATCCCGCAACGCACCTGAATCGCTCTTCAGGCAAATCTGCTACGACGAAAACTCGCCGGTTATTTCTTGAACTCTCCATCACGAACTCTATCAGCAGCCTGGCCTGATTCAATCACAGCCGCCACCAGAGCCACGCCAGTCCCGACTCACGGAATACCGCCGACAGGACGTGTACGCGACTTCCATCCGACCATTCGTCGCTAGGCATTTCCGAGCACCTGAAATTCACAACACCCCTGTCCTGCTCGGCAACGTGAAAGCGATGCTACCTGCACGCCAAGAACCTGCTCCAGCACCTCTCGCTCAACCTCACAGATCGTCTCATCAACTTCCGCGAGCAGCGGAAACGGACACGAGGTTTCGCGTAGAATTCGCAACTCACCACTCTGTTCCGACTG
>JALRDR010000779.1 GCA_023262145.1 Planctomycetaceae bacterium
GAGTGATGCGTGGAGTTCCTGAGTAAAGGCCTGAAACTCTTCCAGCAGATCGGTTGCAGGAGCTGGTGCAGGTACCCGTTCGGCGTGGTCCAGAAACCGATCAATGGCGGTCTGCAGCAGCCGCACAGCCGTCTGACTGGATTCGTCATCTGTCTGGAGAATCTTCTCATTGCCAAACAGCTGCACAATTGTCACACAGTGACCATGTCGCCGGATCGGCACTGAAAGCACTGCATTACAGCGAGGATCAGCTCCTGACGGGAACGGTTCACAGCCGGCTTCCGGGGCATCCAGGCAGCTCTTCAGAATCGACTGGTTTCGGGCAATCGATTCCGGCAGCTGGTCTGAGCAAACAAGCTCCAGTGTGCGGGAGCAGAAGATCCGAAAAATCCCGGGTTGGTCCAGCATCCAGACAGCACCTGCGGCCAGCTGCAGATGTGTCGAAAGCAGTTCCAGCAGTTCTGCAAAGAATCGCTCGGGTGGAAGTGGCTCAGCGTTGATCCGGCTGAGCGTTCTGAGCACCCGCGGCAGCTCTGTATCCAGCCGGATCAGGGCGGCCTGATCGCTGGAGAGCGACTGATTATCAGGGGCTGAACGAGCGAATGACACGGTAGATGACCCGGAACGCGAACATTGGAATTCGTTGAGATCTGACGAGGATAACGGCAATCCCGCTGCTGTTGTCAAGATGGGAACTCTTCTTGACCGCAGCGAGGATTCGCAAATAGAGTTGACGAGCCCTGGCAGCGGATAGAGTTGTGTCAGGAATTGTCACCGCAGGAAGCGTTCAGGATGGAGAAGGCGATGCGAATTGCAGGAAGCAGGAAGCAGGGTCTGCTGGCTGTTCTGCTGGCGACCGCGGCACTGTCAGTACTGGCGATTCTTGTTCGCGACAAGGCGGCTCAACCGCTTTCCGCACGAACTGACGACGTTATTGGTCTCAGCGGCACGACTGGCGGGATTGAGCAGTCTGAGCTCCAGCGCCACAATGGTTTCATGCGAGCTGCACAGAATCCGTCATTACAGCAGTTTCTGACGGTGAGCGATTGTCAAATCATGGTTGTGGACTCTGCCCGCCTCGGACCAGCTCGATCGGGAATCGTGAGTTCGTTGAGCGTTCGAGAAGGCGACCATGTTGAAATTGGTCAGGAACTGTTCACGCTGGATTCAGAACTTGCCCGAGCGACTCTGCAGCGGCAACGGCAGGAATCTGAAAACGATGTTGAGCTGAGATATGCAAAGAAGGTCAGCGAAGTGGCTCGCACTGAATATCTGCGGGCTCTGGAACTGAATCGAGAGATTTCCAATGCTCATTCAGAATTGCAGATGAATGGACTGCGATTGGAAGCTGAGCGAGCGTTGCTGCAGATTGAGCAGGCTGTGAATCAGATGGAGTTGTCCCGGCTGCGGATGCTGGAAGCAGAGACGGCGCTTGCGGAGTATCGGGTGGAGTCGCCCATGCGAGGAATAATTCAGCGAGTCCATCACACTGCTGGCGAAGCTGTTCGTGAGGGAGAAACGTTGATTGAGGTGGCCAGTTTTGAGCGGCTGCGCGTGAGTGCCGATGTACCGCTCACAGAAGCGCTGCAGTTGCGTCGCGGGTTACGGGTAATTGTGACCAGCGACAGCTCTGCATACGGCCCGGAATCTGCCAGTGGCAAAGCGCACGGACAGATCGTTTTCGTGGGATCATCCGTGAACGAAGTGTCTCACACAGTCCAGGTCTGGGCAGAAGTGGACAACCGCGATGCCGGTCTGTTCGCCGGTCTCACCGGAACGATGCAGGTGCTCACCTCCAGCACGAATCCTTCACACTGAAGTACGCGCAAAGGGTCAGCAGGACATCACCAGCGATTTGCCACGGTCGACGAACTGATCAGGCTGCCGCAGCCGGATTGACTTGACTGACGCTGCTTCCGAGATCTGCGCAAAAGCTTTTGACAGCACTACGTACCCCGCTGGAATGTCTGCATTGCATTCATACCTGCATGGCAACGCGAGGTGATACTGTCACGGCGTCAGTGTTGTTTCCGGCCAGTCCTGTTCATTCGGAGTTTGCGGGTTCAGCGGAGTCACTTCGCTTCACTCTGATACTTCTGCAGCGTGGCTTTCAGTTCTGCCGTGGAGGGGGAAGCAGTAATCGCTCTTTCCTGCCACGCGATCGCTTCCGCCACGTTACCCTGCTCATAGAAGACTCGAGCGACCGTATCAAGGATGGAGGCGTCACTGTCGTCGGTGAGAGTGGACGCCTGACGGGCTGCCTTCATGGCCAGATCCAGATCACGACCTTCACCAAGTTCTGTGGCCATGGCCCAGGCGAGTTCGTTTAGCAGTCGTGAGTTATCGAAGTTACTGTCGATGACCCCGGCGACGGAGCTGTTGTACTCTTCAATCATATTGCCCTGGAAAAGGATCTTCAGACGTGCCATCTGCAGGGAAGCACGAAGTGCGGCATTGTCTGTGTACTGCGTGAGCAGTTCGTCAACGACCTGAACAGCTGCGGCATAGTCACCGGACTGAATGGCCTGGCTGATCCTGGTATTGATCTGCTGTCGGGCAATGTCTG
>JALRDR010000867.1 GCA_023262145.1 Planctomycetaceae bacterium
TGTGCCTGTCGCGTTCTGCAATGGACGCACGACAGGCTCTGTTTGCCCCTGCACCGCAGCCAGACCGACAGCGTAGAGCAATGTCAGCAACTTCGCATTGAGGACGTTGGTCTTCATCCTCTCAGTCTCATCCGCCCCGGCTGGCTTGTCAAGATCCCATTGAATGTGGGTCAGCCGCTCACTGGCCTCCACAGCATCCCGCCAACCTGCCCCTCAGCCTGCGCTGGTCATAAGTTCACTGCCGGGTACGACATTACTCAGCCACAGATCAACCAGCAGAGGGACGGAAGGACCGCATTACGACACTGCCGGCAATCATCACGATGGCAACAGCTCCGACAATCAAAGCCAGCGACTGCAGATCAGCTGTCACAAACAGTGATGCACCGATGGCCCCGAGCAGGAATGCGATGCCGGCGTGCAACAGAAATCCCGTCCAGTGTCGCTGTCGCGACGCCCGCAGCAACTGGAATGCCGCAGCGATACAGAAGGCTGCCCAGCTTACTTCCGGCCAGAGCTGCTCGGCCTCTGCAGACTGTACTCGCAGCGTCAGCTGCGGATTGCCACCCACCCGAATAAAATCCAGCCGATTTCCCTGACGCGGTATTTCAAAATTCAAGGACAGCACTCCGGTTGCTGCTCCACGTTCTCGCCCCTCCTGGAGCAGCTCTCCCCCCAGCTCGTTGCTGAATTCCACCGCCTCCTGTGGAGCAGCCGGCTGATCAAATCGTGGAACCTGCTGAAAATCAACCTGAGCATCCGCCGCTGCCGTGGGTGCTGGCCCGGACGCCGGTGGTGGACTGGCAGCAATCGGCGGCAACCGTTTCTGCTCTTCGCCGCGAGAGTTCTTTCGCAGCAACTGGCGGCCACGTGCTGCAAGTTCCTCCACCTGTGCCTCAGCCTTGTCCGCAACCAGTCCCTCCGCCGCATTCTCTGCCAACGACAGCCGCCGCCTGGCAGGCGCAGTCTCCTTGCCCGAAATCACTGACTTCTCATCCTGCTGCTTCGCGGCTGCTTTTGCAGTCTCCTGCAATTGCTGCTCAAACCGAAACTGCTGCTCACCAGTTCTGTTCTGTCCGCCGGAAGACGACTGCAACCCTCGTTGTTCCTGAAGCTCTCGCCCGCTGTTATCGAGGAAGAACAAATCTCGCTGCTCAGTCACCAGAGAATTTGACTGCCGATCCTGCTCAAACAAATACGCATTCCCGCCGACGTCCGCTTTCGATTGTGATCGAAACTCCGCATCCAGCCGCCCCATCAACTGCACTGCCTCATTCCGCCGGGATTCCGCTTCGGCACCATTTCCGCGGATGTTCTGCAGACGTTCCAGAACCTCGCCAAACCCGTTGGAATAACTCTGGATTTCCAGCTTCGCCCTGCGCGAATCAGACAAGCCGGAGCGACCGGCCAGTTGCAGAGCCTGTTCCACTTCCGAAAGTACAACAGCGTCTTCCAGTGACTCCTGTGTTGCAGTAACCACGTTGCTGTATTTCGGATCCTCAACCAGCTCAGCACGCCACCGATCAGGGATCCAGATCGTCCAGCGATTTCTCGAAATGCTGATGCCGATGTCAGCATCCTCCCGATACTCCGGAAATACCGGTACCGGCAGACCAATCTCCTGATGCCCCAGTTGCCGCCGGGCAGTCTGAGCCACCTCGCTGGAAAGT
>JALRDR010000890.1 GCA_023262145.1 Planctomycetaceae bacterium
AGCGGATCTCTGCGTGTCGTTCGTAAACGAGGCCACCTTCAGGTAATTCTGCCGGAAAGTGCTGGTGACGCCGTTGTAAAGAATATCCTGACCAGACAGAAAGATTCGCCCACCTGCGTCAAGATACGCGGCAATCGCAGCCTGCTCTGCAGTGCCCAGACCGGCGCCAGTTGCAGTATAATTGAACCCGGTATTCCAGATCACGACCTCATAATTCTGCAGATTCGCAGCCGTTGGGATCTCGCCCCTCGCCGAAACATTCCACGTATCGAAATTCAGTGTATTGGCATCCAGAGCAGCTGTAAAATATCGCTCCAGTGCCACCCCCTGATCATCGTCCACAAACAGGATCGACGCTGCAGCGAGCGTTGTGAAATTCAGGACCGGGGAGGTTGTGCTGTTTCCCACGCCGTCAGTTGATTCCACTTCAAAGTAATAGGTGGTCTCACTCGAGAGTCCCAGCAGCTGAAGGCTGTGCGACAATGTCAACTGTGAGCTACTGACGGTCTGAGTCAGACTGGTCGGTGAAAGTCCATAACGAACAACTGACGTTCCCGGCTCATCCGTCGTCCACGTAATCGTTGCCGCAACCAGAGCCGGAACTGCGTTGATAGACGACAGAGTCGGCCCCGCGCCGTCCACCTGAGCACTATTGCTCAGACTGCTGCCCGGTAAGGCAACGCCGAGCGTATCTCCGTCGGACACCTGGAGCAGACTGTCTGTCGCCACTGCACCATCGTCCAGTTGCACAGTTCCGGTAAACACACCTGTATTCGCCCCGGTTTCGGTGAGCTGCACCGTCAGCCCACCCGATTCTGTCGTACTGGTCACCGTCACACTGACTGTTTCAGCGCTGGCTGGATCTGCATTGGAAGCATCGTGCCGGAGCGAAATTCCAGCCAGTGCCGTCGGACTGTAAACACCAGAATTGAAACTGATTGACTCCAGTTCACCCAGCATCGCTCGCACATCGAGCCGCCCACCCGTGACTGTTATGCCAGCCATGGATGTCGTTGGAATCACATTATCCAGAAGCACACCACGCATCTGTGCGCCTGTCACCGAACCAGGCTGGATTGAGGCGTAAAGAGCGATTGCCCCGGTAACATGCGGCGTGGCCATCGACGTACCGCTGTAGTCATCGTAGCCGCCACCGCCAACCGTTGAACGTATGGACACACCAGGTGCCCCAAGGTCGACGGTCGTGAGCCCATAGCTGGAGAAGGAAGCGCGGCTACCATCCGGCCCAATCGCGGCAACGGCTATCACCGAATCGTAGCTCGCCGCAGTCTCCGTAGTGGTACCCGTCAGCGTGGAATACTGTGAAGGGTAAGATGTGAAAACATCGTTGTCCAGGTTGTCATTGCCGGCCGCACAGACGAAAAGAATCTCAGCCTTGGCAGCGCGAATAATGGCCGATTTCAACGAGTCAGAGTAACCACCACCACCCCACGAATTATTGCTCGCAACAAGGTTGATTCCATGGCGGATCTTCAGATCTGTAAGATAGTCAATCGCCCGCACAGCGTCTGAGGTGGAGCCTCCGGTTGGACCAAGGAATTTCGCTGGGATCATTGTGACCTCCCAGTTTACCCCTGCTACACCCGTTGAATTGTTGCCCACACCACCAATCGTTCCGGCAACATGAGTTCCGTGGTCGTCCTGACCTGACGTGAACACCACGTTGTTGTTGTCGGAAAAGTTCCAGCCGTGAATGTCATCAATATAGCCGTTTCCGTCGTTGTCGATCCCGTCGCCCGGTGTCTCAAACGGATTCACCCAGATGTTATCGACCAGGTCCGGATGAGTTATGTCCACCCCTTCATCCACGATTCCAACGACGATATCTCGTGAACCCGTGACGTCTGCCAGCCACGCAGCCTCTGCGTTCGACCCGTATTCATTCGTGGTGCCGCTCGGCCCCGCCACATCAGGACTGTCACTGCCATACATTCCCCAGAGACTTCCATTTGTGTAGTCGGGGTCGTTACTGACCGCGGTGGGGTGATAAATGTAATTAGGCTCCGCAAAGAGAACGTCCGGGTCTGCCGAAATCGATGCACACGCAGATGCGATCGACATCCCGGGCGGCAGTGAGACGCGTTCCATCGCTCCCTGGCCCAAAAGCTTCATCGTGCGGGTGTGAATTGTCTCTGTCGGAGTAGCTCCAAATGCTGCTGTGTGCTGAAACCTCTCCAGTGCATTGATGCCGGACCTGTACTGAATCAGGATCTCACCAGGAACATGCTCGGGCATGCCGGAATTTGCCGACAACAGGGCCCTCACCTCAAGACTCTCAACCGATGATGACTGCACGGAACGCTGACGTCGGAGTGCCTGCCTGCGGGAAATTCTCTTCACTGCATCTGCCCTTCATGGTGCGGAAGCTGATCACGGACCATCGGTTCCACAGCGAACAAGTGCAGCAAAAATCAAAACTGCACTGTGCTGTTGCCAACGGTTGGGAAGTTGTCCTGCCGGTTCAAACTGCGTAAATGTTACAAAACGGCCTCAAAAATGTCACCCCGGCCCCTTTGTGGAAGGGCGGTTAAACATCTGAAGGCCGCAAAATCCAAAATTCCCGGCAGAAATCTCGTGCAATGGACGCGCATTTACAGATTTTTCTGTCACCGCCTGAAAACGCGACGTCAGACCCAGTTGTGCAGCATCAATTATGTCATCACCCGCGCCAACCAACTTCCCGGTTCTCCCGCAGGATGACGAGAAAACACCTTCCTGCAAAATTGACACAACCCGCATATCCAGACAATCCCATCCATTTTTAATAACTACCCGCCGCAGACGAGCATTAATGCCGGGGTATTGCCCTATGACCAGAATGCGGCATGCTTCGGGGCAGCCGTGTGAGCAACCCGGTTCCTGTTGGCCGGATCCAGTAATCCCGCAGTATCGCGAGTACTGATTCTCTGCCGCAGCCAACCCGCCCACTCCAGCTTGTCTGCAGAACTGGAGCATTCCTGCAGCGACCGCCCGGCCTGCTGCACGATCTCCCGCAAGTCCATGTCACAGCACTGCAGAAACCCGGCCCCCCATCCACTCCCGCCCGAGTGCCCCACCAGAGTCTGCTCAAAGCCAATCGCTGCCAGAAAATACAGAGCACAGGCAGCCTGAAAAGCTGAAAACGACGGCAATGCGGAATAACAGGCAGCCACCAACTGGTCGATCCAGTAGATTTCTGCAGGTACATCACTGGCATACTGCTGCAGCATGGCAGAACAACTCTGAGTCTCTTCAGTAAGTAACGCTGCCGCAATCCTGGAGACCCCGCTGAGAGAGTGCGCGATTCCTGTGCTGTGCAGCGGGTCAACAAAACCGCAGCTTTGCGGCAGCAGAATCCAGCCGGCTCCCGCAGCACGCCGTCTGCACCGACTCAGCCGCGAGCTGGACTGCAAGCCGCCGGGTGGGGCGACCAGCACAGCCTGACGCATCAATTCAGACAATTCGGGCCAGTCGGCAAGCCGTTGCCGCAGGGACACTGCGTTGTCGGCACTGCGTCGTTCATGCTGGCCTGCGGAATCTGCAGGCTGCACCAGTCCTACGCTGGTGATGCCATTATCCATTCGCAGCATCCAGCACCAGCCGTCCCCTGTGAGATGATGCTGTGCGGAGTGGTCCCCGGCAAATGGATCGCCGGCGGCGGCCTGAGGTCGAAAGTCGCTGACGCCTTCAAAATGGCCCCAGACAGCCTGCGTGCGTGTGAGCATACAGTCATCATCGCGAGGATTACCAACCAGACGAGAAACAACCTCAGCGCCCCCGCTGGCATCAATCAGCCAGCGACATTGGAGCGGTTCGCAGCGGCCTGATTTTTCTTCATCGCTCTGCAGTTGCAGAGTCCAGCGCTGCCTGCGTGCGCAGAACTCTGCCGCAATAACCTGAGTTCGCTCCCGCAGGCTCACACCTGCAGCGACCGCCCCCCCAACGAAGAACTGATCCACCGAACTTCGCAGCCAGTGCGTATCGCTCCAGTAGTCTTCGCTGCTGGCGGCGACAAGCCACGACCGCGAATGCTGATCGTCATCGCTGAACGGCAACCCACGTTCATGCTGGTAATAGGAGAACCCGCGTTTGAGACCGCACGTGATGTGGGGGGAATGCTGTTTCCACTTCCCGTAACAGGCCAGCGGAGCCACGTCCTGCAACTGATATGTCGACGCCAGTTCTGCCAGCAGCAGATCAGCAATCGGCGTTGTTGATTCGCCAACGGCAAATCGCGGGTGCTGACCGCGATCCACCAGCACCACGCGCCAGCCACGTGTGCAGAGAATGCGTGCCAGCAGGGAACCGGAAAACCCGGACCCGATGATCACAGCATCCAATTCACACCGACCGCCTGTCATGTTTTTCCTGGTTGCAGTGAGGAAACTGCCTCTTGAAGAGCATGGAGGAATGACACCCGTCTGCCGCGGAATCATAGACAAATCCTCAGCTCAGCGTGCCACTCAATGACGGACACAATCGCTTTCTCGAATGAAGGCGATCCCTGACCACGCTGCGGACAGATTTGACGTCAACGAACAGACAGACGAAACTCTGCAACATGCTGGAGCAGCGACCATGACTGCCGACCCCACCATGACTGCCGACGCTAAACGGCGGCGACGTGCTGCGTTGTCGGCGGCGACGGACATCTGAGGGAGGGACAGCAGCGGATCGTAGGCCAGCACCCGGCAATTGAAGATGCCTTTGCACATCGCCGCCAGGCGCGTGCCGACGTGG
>JALRDR010000960.1 GCA_023262145.1 Planctomycetaceae bacterium
GAGGACTGCGTTACCACCACGATGTTGATGCCGACGAAGTACGCGGGCTGGCTTCCCTGATGACCTGGAAAACAGCCGTTGTTGATGTTCCCTTCGGAGGTGCAAAAGGAGGAATCGCAGTTGATCCCTCCACACTTTCCATCGCTGAACAGGAACGACTGACACGGCGATTCGTCGACGAAATCCATGACATCTTCGGGCCGGATCGGGATATCCCCGCCCCCGATATGGGAACCAACCCACGCACCATGGCATGGATCATGAACCAGTACCAGAAATACCACGGCTTTGCTCCGGGATGTGTGACAGGAAAACCCGTGGAACTCTACGGCGCTGAAGGACGCAACGAAGCAACCGGACGTGGTGTCGGTATCGTCACACTGGCCCTGCTGAAACAATTCCGCTGCTCTGTCAATAACTGCACGTTCGCCATTCAGGGGTTCGGTAACGTCGGTTCATTCGCAGCCTCGTGGCTGCATCAGAGCGGCGCGAGAATTGTGGCTGTTTCCGACATTTCCGGTGCGTACCAGAATCCGGCGGGTGTCGATATCCCCGCTGCGCTGAGCCATGTCCGGGAACATGGCTCTCTTGCAGGCTTCACGGGTGGGCAGCTGATTTCCAACGCTGAACTGCTCAGCCTGCCGGTTGATGTCCTGGTCCCGGCAGCTCTCGGGAATGTGATCACCGCAGATAATGCCGCAGAAATTCGTGCCCGATTCGTTATCGAAGCCGCCAATGGTCCCGTCAGTCCGGCAGCAGATCGAATTCTGCAGGACAGGAACATCGTGATCCTGCCGGATATCCTCGCCAATGCCGGTGGAGTCACAGTCAGCTACTTCGAATGGGTGCAGAACCAGCAGTACTTCCGCTGGGACCTCAGTCGTGTCCGTGAAGAACTGGAGCGGACCATGAGCCGGGCATTCGATCGTGTCTGGACGGTCTCACAGGAACGGCACGTGTCTCTTCGCACCGCTGCATATCTGCTGGCGATCGACCGCGTCTCTCAGGCAGTTGAGCTCGGAGGTTATTAGAAATGCCGCGACGGCCTTTCTGCAGCGAAGACCTGCTGACTCTGCTGAACAACGCGGGACAGCAGGAGTGGGTTCAGATCATCAGAGCACGCTCCGCTGCTGCGCTCCGCCCCGAATCCAATGGACATTTCGACGATTGGCTGCAGCTGCTTCAGAATCTTCCCGATGGCACCGACGCTGTCATCCGCGAAGACGGCGATCTGGTTGCCGTTGATGGCACTGCTGACAGCCGGCAGCGTCTGCTTGTGCAGCAAAGTCTGAAGGCCCTGATGCCCTGGCGAAAAGGACCATTTCGCTTCTTCGATACGATCATCGATACAGAATGGCGTTCCTGCCTGAAGTGGGATCGACTGGCCAGAAACCTGCGGTTTGACGGCAGACGAATTCTCGACGTCGGTTGCGGTAACGGATATTACGGCTGGCGAATGCTGCTGCAGGGGGCGGAATTGGTCGTCGGGCTGGATCCGTTTCTGCTCTATGTCGTGCAATTCGAATTGCTTCGGCATTTCAGCCCTCCGGATACACCGCACTGGGTGCTGCCGTTGCAGGACAACGACCTGCCCGAACACTCCGGGTTCTTCGATATGACCCTGTCGATGGGTGTCCTGTATCATCGCTCCGGACCGATTGAACACCTGATTCGTCTCCGCAATTCGCTGCGGCCCGGCGGGGAACTGATCCTTGAAACGATGATTCTGCAGCAGGATGGATACCACGTGCTGGTCCCGGAAGACCGTTACGCTCAGATGCGAAATGTCTGGTTCATTCCGACAATTGACATGCTCACCCGCTGGCTCCGACGCTCCGGTTTTCGCAGCATCGAGGTGCTTGATATTTCTTCGACAACGGTTGAT
Organism: Planctomycetaceae bacterium; assembly: GCA_023262145.1. Taxonomy (GTDB): domain Bacteria; phylum Planctomycetota; class Planctomycetia; order Planctomycetales; family Planctomycetaceae; genus SXXK01. The sequence continues at coordinate 1,886 of JALRDR010000960.1, forward strand.
GAACAACGACGCACCGAGTGGATGACATTTGATTCACTGGCAGACTTCCTTGACCCGCAGGATCAATCACTCACGGTTGAAGGCTATCAGGCACCCGTTCGAGCAATCCTGCGAGCCGTACGCCCCGGCTCCTGATTGCCCTTTGCTGCTGAGGAGTTACGGCAACTGCAGAACATTACTGCACCGGCTCTGCTGTGGGCGGCCTGACACGGCCCTCCCCCCGCAGTTAATCAGCCCACCGCGCCGGCGGATTGGCACTCAGATATTCTGCAATACTTCGTGCATACAGCATCAGCCCCTGCTCAGACGGAAATGGCAGATACTCGTCAAAGCAGTCTTCAGAATCTGCTCGTTGCCGAAAGTCATCCACGCTGCTCACGAAATGAATGTTGTGCTTCTCACAGTATTCAGCAAGCACATCGAATGGCTCGGTTCCCATAAAGGGAGTCCGTCCGCGGATCTGACACAGTTCATTCAGTTCCCGGTAGCGTCCACAGTCATGCAGCTGCCAGATCACCGGACAGGTCGCAACCAGCAGATGCCCGCCGCTGCCGCGTACCTGCTCATTCAGTCGTGAAATGGACTCCAGCAGGTGCCCCGTCTGGATCCGAAAATCAGCAGCAGCATCAGTGATCCAGTGATAGCGGTACAACCCGCAGGACTCCCCTCGAATCGCCAGCAGTCCCGCCCCGTCATGTCGCAGCATCGCAGTAATCTGATTCAGCAATGCTGAACGCTGCAACGGACTGCTCCCGATCTGCGCATTGAGCAGAGATGCTGGATGCCGGCAGGATTCCACACCTTCATGGTTTTCGAGAAAACTGCGAAATGCCTCTTCGTCGGCCAGATCAGACATGTCCACATGCAGAATGACCAGCTGTGGCTTCAGGACGTCAAGGGTATGCTGAAACCTGAGCCGACTCAGGAGAGGGCAGAACCCCGGCACTCCGCCATTGATGACTTCCAGTCTTAAGGATGTCATCCCGCGCATCAACTGCGCAATTCGTGCCGGGAGCGTCGCCTGCTCCTGCACATGGCCACCACAGACCGTCTCATCTCCCAGGATCAGGATCCGATAATCCTGCGGTGATGTGTCCGTATTAAAGGCCGGCCCCCGACATCCCAGCAGGTTTGTTCGCAGCGTCACCGCCTGACCGCCAGCCCCGGCAATCAGGAATGTCCTCCCCGCCGGCAAATCGTGGTGAAACTTCTCAGATACCTCCAGCAACGGCTGAAATCCCCGCGCGGTGCGGGCGGTGACGACGCTGAATGGATTCGCGAAATACCGCAGAAACGCCTCTGCTGCCAGCAGCAGCAGGACCAGCAGCAGCAGAGCCGCCAACCCGGCCCTCAGGCTTCGTTTGATTCGTGAAAACATCTGCTGTCGTATCCGTACCGCACAGCGATCCTCAGGAGCCATCGAGTACGGGATCGGAATGCGATCACCGAGACTCGCGCTGAGCTCGAATTATAGGCGGACGGGCCAGATCGATAAAGCAGTTCCTGAATCGCAGGAGGCGCACATTTCCTGAATTGACGGATTAGAACCGCCTGCCACCGCGGGTCTGCACACCCTAACGAAGCAAACAGAGCGCGTACCAACAGGAACAGGTCGCTCGCAAAACAGCAAGGCGACCTGTCTGAAATCTCGATTTGCCCAATTATGCCGTCAATGCGGCACCAGACCAGCACCGTGGCTGTCCGGCTCAGCTGGCCTCGTCGGCCGCCCAGAGAACAGATGCAAGCAGTTGCGGGGCAGCAACAATCTCTGCAGGAGTGAAGTAGATGCCGATTTCCCGAACCGCTGACTCCGGACCGTCGCTGCCATGAATCAGATTCATCTGTCGGCTGGAACCAAAGTCGCCACGGATTGTTCCCGGAGCTGACTGGCGAGCATTCGTGCTTCCCATGAGTGTTCGCATCACCGATATTGCTTCCGGTCCTTCAACGACCATCGCAACCACCGGCCCGGATGTGATGAATGCCTCCAGTTCAGGGTAGAATGGCTTTTCAACATGTTCGGCGTAATGCTGCTGGCTGAGTTCAGGGGTGACCTGAAGCATCTTCAGCCCCACAAGGGAAAGTCCCTTGGATTCAATGCGGCCAATAATCGTGCCAACCAGTCGTCGTTCAACGCCGTCAGGTTTGACCAGAATCAAGGTTCGTTCCAAAGCCATTTCAGCAACCCCGGTGGGAACAGAAAATCAAGGAGATCCACCGTCAGCACGGTGGCAGATATTTGTGGACCGTTTCCGCAACGGAAAACGTCCAGGATCAGGTATGCGTGCTGTTCCGTCAGACCGCAGCACCCTTCATGAGTTCAAGGAATTCCGCAAACAGATAATGGCTGTCATGCGGACCTGCAGCTGCTTCAGGATGATACTGCACCCCGAAAACCGGCAGAGACTTATGTCGCAGCCCTTCAACGGTATTGTCATTCAGATTGATGTGACTGACTTCCACATCGTCAGGAAGACTGTCGGCATCAACCGCAAAACCATGATTCTGGGAGGTAATCTCAACACGACCCGTTCGGCGATTAAGCACAGGCTGATTTGCACCACGATGGCCGAAACGCAGCTTGTAGGTCTTCCCGCCAAAGGCCAGCCCAAGCAGCTGCAGCCCCAGACAGATCCCAAACACTGGCTTCCTGCCTAACAATGCCTGAATTGTCTCAATTGCATAAGTCAGCGGTTCCGGGTCCCCCGGACCGTTGGACAGAAAGACTCCGTCCGGATTCATCGCCAGGATTTCATCGGCCGTTGTGGTACCCGGAACGACGGTCACTCGACACCCCAGCTGTCGCAGATAGCGGGCAATATTCCACTTCATCCCGAAGTCCAGAGCAACAACGTGAGGCCCGTCTGCAACACCTGCTTCTGCGGTTTCCTGCAGATCAAGTGGTCGCCCGAGCGGACCAAGAGGGTCATTCCATTCGCACTGCCCATCCGGAACAACTTCTCGCACCAGATCTCTTCCGACCAGGCCCGGAGCTTCCTGCGCCTTGCGAATCAGAGACTCGTCGTCAGTGTCTGTTGTGGAAAGGATGCCCTTCATTGCACCCTGCGAACGAATCTGGCGGACAATTGCCCGGGTATCGATCCCCTGAATTCCGATGATCCCATGCCGCTTCAGGAAGGAGTTCAGATCTTCTTCCGAACGGTAATTACTGGGGATGTCGCAAAGCTCACGCACAACGAAACCCTTCAGGAACACTGAACGACTTTCGACATCCTGACTGTTGACCCCGTAATTGCCGATCAGTGGGTATGTCATGATCACAATCTGACCGGTGTATGATGGGTCTGTCAGAATCTCCTGATAACCGGTCATGCTGGTGTTGAATACTACTTCACCGTCAACTTCACCTGCGGCCCCGAAGGCCTGACCGGTGAAAACGCTTCCATTCGCCAGAGCGAGTTTGGCCGGACGCCCAGACATAGCGGATCTGTCCCGTAACTAAGGGTTTTTCAGGCGGAGCACTACCAGCTGTTCGGGCACCGGTAAGCATGGTCTGACGGCGGTGCGTAACGAATCGCTGTATTCTGAGTCAGGAGTGTAACGACCGCTCGACAGTGGACGAAATCGGACACTGGAACCACTTCCACTTTCGCGAAAAATGGAGCAGTGGGTTTGCGCAGCTCAGCAGCCTGCTGACTCTCCACGGAATGTCCCCGACAATCGTCAGCTTTCGTGAGAAATCCTCAACAGAGAAACCCGCGACACTTGCCAACAGGAAAACATCCCAGACGATGCTCGCGAAGTCGAACCGGAGCTGGCTCTCAGCGCGCTTGACTTCTCGCTGACGACTGTCAGCGGCTTCCCGGCCGATCGCCTCCCAGCCGGCTGGTTCCTGTCCGGCATGTCCGCTGCAAAACGTCATCATCATGAAGATTTCTCCCCCGGACGCTGTTGAAATTCGCAACATTGCCGGCAAGGGACGTGGCGTATTTGCCCGTCACAACATTCCTGCTGGTACCATTTTTGAGCGTGCCCCTCTGCTCATTATCCCCTCGCGTGATGTCCTCGGGCCACAGACTGGTGTCCTGCTTTCGAACTACATCTTTGAATACGGACGTGGTCGAGTAGCACTGGCCCTGGGATACGGTTCGCTCTACAACCACTCGTGGACCCCTAATGCCCGCTATCAGGATGCCGGACGACGCGTCAAGGAGTTTGTTGCAGTGAGCAATATCTCTGCGGGTGAGGAGATCACGATCAATTACAATGGCGATTCGCAGGATCTTTCACCGGTTGCTTTTGACGTACTCTGAGCCACCACGCTGAACAGAAAATCGCTCGCCGTCGGAGTTGAAACCATATTGCTCTGCTCACACACCTGCAGTTCTTGGTACAGTCCCGTCAGGAACCGCTCATTCCCGGTCCCTGAACACTTCTTTCAGGCGTTTTGCATCACTGGCGCTGCTCCTTGCGTATGCATGGCAATCCCCGCAGATTCATTCTCTGATCCTTTTCACAGCCCACATCCGAAGAAAATGATCTGAGTCGTATGCCCACCGATACCAATGCAATCCTTTCGCAGCTTCTGCAGTTCTCCCAGCAGTCCCGCAGGGACTCGGCGGAGTCAGGGGAGTTCATCGGCCGCTACTTCCTGTCACGGCTGCTGCTGGGACTGCGCGCACACAGTATCTCCTCACTGGCACACTCACAGCGTGTCGCAATCATTTCCAGCGGAATGGCGCAGCTCCTTGGCTGGAGTGAAGAACAGCGGCGACAGATCGAAATTGCCGCCGTAGTGCATGAAACCGGAAAACTGGCAATACCGGCGCATATCCTTGCCAAACCTGGCCGCCTGACCAGCGAAGAGTACGACTACACTCAACTGCACCTGCATGCCGGAATCAATCTGCTGCAGGCCTTCCGCACATCCCCCGCCATTGTGGGAATGCTGAACAGCCTGCAACGGGAACTTTCCGGTGAAACGGCCAGTGACGAAGTTCCGGAAGTCACTGCGGAACTGCCGCTCGGTACGCGCATCCTTGCCGTTGCCGACGCCTACGATTCGCTCACAAATGACCAGCCATGGCGAAAGGCTCGAAATCACCAGGACAGCGTCAGAACCCTGCTCGAATCTTCTCCGGCTGACTATGACGAACACGTCATCAGAACCCTCGATCGCTGGTACAGCCACGAAGGCGATCTGCTCAGAAGTGCGGCTTTCGCCGGCAATGCCAATGCTGCTCCCGAAAAAATCAGCCCGGCTCAGGTACAGGATGTTCAGCAACTCGCGCTCATGATCCGCACGCTGGCCGAGCTGCAGCAGCTTTATGATGGCTACTTCATCATCGATGCGGAGGAATCCTATTGCCTGTGGAGCGACGGGATGCCCGGACTCACCGGACTCCCGGTGCACCAGACGCTTTATCGCTCATGGCTCAGCTCCGATGTCATGCTGACACCACCAGAACAGGCAGAGGCGGCTTCTGCCGAGCATGACGACACGGTGATCGCTGAAGTTCTGCGCACCCGTCAGCCTCAGGTCGGCACCTATCTCTGCCGCTTCAGCGGAACTCGCCACCTCAAAGTCGAAACCTACACCGCGCCAATTCTGAACGACGAAAACCGCGTCGTCGGCGTGATTCAGATGCTGAGCAACAAAGCTGGAGTCAGGCTGCGCAGCCGCGAATTTGTGGAGCTGAAGCTCGCAGCGACCAGAGATGCTCTGACCGGTGTCTCCAATCGTGGACAACTTGAATCCCAGTTGCGTTCCATGCTGGAAGAATTCCATGCCAGCGACGGCGCACGCCCGCTGAGTGTCATCTTCCTTGACGTGGACCACTTCAAGCGCATCAACGACAACTATGGGCATCAGGTGGGTGACCAGGTACTCGTGGATCTCGCTCGGCTCCTGCAGAATGAAACCTACTCCGCGGAAGTCATCGGACGATATGGCGGTGAGGAGTTTGTTCTGCTCTGCCCTGACACGGACCTCGAGGCCGCTGTTCGCCGAGCAGAGCGTCTGCGACTTTCAATCATGAAGAGCTCCGTCGGGGGCATCTCCACACTCAGCGTCACATCGTCGCTCGGTGTCGCGATGGCACAGCGGGCTGATACCGTGACATCGCTGCTGGATCGGGCCGACTCCTGCCTGTACAAGGCCAAGTCATCCGGACGAAATCGAACTCGCTCCGAGCATGAACTTGATTCCGGCGACGATGCAGCCGCCGCTCAAAAAGGAAAAAAACAGCTCACGGAGCATAACGGCCAGTACTTCTACAGCGACCGTTTCGAAATCAGCACCTCGCTCGAACTGACAGCGTTGAAACTGCGTGCGTTTATTTCTGAACATTCCGGCAACATCACAGATCAGAAGCAGGGATGGATCAAACTGAAGCTCGGGACGGCCGGGTTCTTCGGGCACTGGGGGCGATCTCCCGAACGTCAGCCGGTCGATCTGATGATCGACTTTGAAACCACCGGCAACTCCCGAAACGCCACAGATAAAGTGCGGGTGACCCGCATCATCAACGTGGAAATTCACTCGCAGGGACGGGTTCCGGGCGTGGATGAGTTTGAAGGGCGCTGCCGTAGTCTCATCAGGGATCTCCGAGCATTCCTGCTGACCTCCTGACATGCGTCAGAACAGTGCAGTGCAAACCTGAAGATACCTCGGCCGCCGCAGGGATGACGGCAATCCCGCCTGCCGGAGCGATCCCGGGACAGAATCTGCGGGATTGACCCCCGCGCAACGCTTCAAATACACTCGGCGACAGATATTTTCGCACTTTTTGCTCAGCCTTTGATCGCCGTTCTGGCTTACGTCCGGGCGGTTCCTGTCGCAGCCCAAAAAACCGCGACAGGCTATTTCTTCAGCATTCAGGATACTTGCCCAACATGGAGTTCCTCGAAAAAGTTGGTGACTTCTTCACCGCTGCGACCCAGAAAATTGAGCGTGGCATCACCACGCTGTTCGGGTCTTCGAATGAGCGACAGATGCGCCGCCTCGGCTTCCTCAGAGACGCCAGTGGGGTAACCAGAATCGCCCCCGGATCCCTGCTCGATCGCATCAATTCTCTGGAAGCCGCGTACGAGAAACTCTCCCCCGAGGAACTGCTGCAGACTTCGGCAAAGCTGAGGCAACGCCTGCACAACGGAGAAACACTCGACGATCTGCTCCCGGATGCGTTCGCAGCAGTGCGAGAATCCAGTCGCCGGTTTCTGAAGATGCGGCACTACCCGGTACAGATGATCGGAGGCTACACCCTGCACAAGGGCATGATTGCCGAAATGATGACGGGGGAAGGAAAAACCCTTGTCGCCACACTGCCGGCGTTCCTGAATGCACTGGCCGGACATGTTCACGTTGTTACCGTGAACGACTATCTGGCACTGCGCGATATGGAATGGATGGGCCCGGTCTATCTGAATCTGGGACTGACCGTCGGCGCCATCCAGTCGAACATGAATGCTGCGCAACGTCAGCGACAGTACGCCTGCGACATTACCTACGGCACAAGTAACCAGTTCGGCTTCGACTACCTGCGCGATAACATGAAGCCCACGCGTGAACTGCAGGTACAGGGCGAACTGCATTACGCAATCGTCGACGAAATCGACAACATCCTCATCGACGAAGCGCGGACCCCGCTCATTATCTCCGGCCCTGCACATGACAATCTCGATAAGTATCCCCGTGCCGATGCCATCGCACGACAGCTCCAGCGGGATGTACACTTTGAGGTCAAGGAGAAGGAACACAGCTGCCATCTTACCGAAGAGGGTGTGCGCAAGGCGGAACAACTGGCGGGCGTCGACAGTTTCTATACCGCCGGCAATATGGAATGGCCACACCTGATCGACAACTCACTCAAGGCGCACCACCTGTATCGCAGAGATGTGAACTATGTGGTTGAACGCGGTGAGGTCGTCATCGTCGATGAGAATACCGGACGTAAGATGGAGGGCCGACAGTGGTCTGACGGACTGCACCAGGCTGTGGAGGCAAAGGAAGGTGTGAAGATCAAGGCCGAAACACAGACGCTGGCCACGATTACTCTGCAGAACTTCTTCAAGCTCTACAGGAAACTCTCCGGGATGACCGGTACCGCCATGACGGAAGCCGAAGAATTCCTCAAAATCTATAATCTTGACGTCCTTGCAATCCCCACCAATGTCCCCTCGCAGCGAATCAACCATCCCGACAGTATTTACGGGACCGAAAAGGAAAAATGGGACGCCGTCCTGCTGGAAATCGCCGATGTGCACAAGACCGGACGCCCGGTTCTGGTCGGTACCACCTCCATCGAACTCTCCGAAATGCTCAGTGGGCGTCTGAAGCGGCGAGGTATTGAACACAGTGTCCTGAATGCCAAATTCCACGAACGGGAAGCGGAAATTATCGCTCAGGCTGGACGCCTTTCCGGAGTCACCATCGCCACAAACATGGCCGGTCGCGGTACCGACATCATCCTCGGGGGAAATCCGGAACATTCCGCATGGGAAGAACTGAAGTCTCGCTACAGCTCGCGACTGGATGTTCCCAAGAGCGAATGGGACGCACTTACTCGGGAAATCGGTGAACGTGAAGGGATGACATCCGAAGGCAAGAAAGTTGCCGAACTTGGTGGGCTGCATGTCGTTGGCACCGAACGACACGATTCACGCAGAATTGACCTGCAGCTGCGCGGCCGCGCAGGTCGCCAGGGCGACCCGGGTTCCAGCCGCTTCTTCATCTCCCTCGACGACAAACTCATGCGACTGTTCGCCGGAGATGCAGTCAAGCGAGTTATGCAATGGGCAGGACTGCGTGATGGTGAACCAATTGCCCACCCCATGGTCAGTCGCCGACTCGATGCTGCTCAGAAAAAACGCGAAGAACAGCACTTCGATCAGCGCAAGAATCTGCTCGAGTATGACGAGATCATGGATGAGCAGAGAAAACGCACGTACTCCTACCGTCAGCAGATTCTTGACGGACGTGACTGCCGACAGCTCATTCTGGAAATGATCTCCGATGAGGTTCGCCGCGTCACAGCTCGATTCCTCGCGAAGAACTACCAGCAGGAAACAATCGCTGCATGGATCTCACAGAAGTTCCAGCTGGATTGCTATGCACAGGACCTCCGCGGTATGAAGTCGCCGGACATCGAAAAATGGATCCGCGAAGAAGGCGTTCGACAGGGCAATAGGTACATCCTCGAACAGTTCGATATCCATATTCCCGACGATGCTGAAAGTCAGCTCGACTGGAACTGGGTGGCACTGGCGCGCTGGGCAAATCACTTCTTCGGACTCTCTGTCAACGACAGGGAACTCCGCGGCGCTGGTCGCGCAGGAGCCATTGATCTGCTCTCCGAAAAGGTTACCGACGCCGTACAGCGCTGGGAGTTCAGGGAACTGCAGCCGCTCACGGATGTTCTGTTCCCGCTCAAGAGCCTGGCACAATGGGCGAACTTCAACTTCATGCTCGGCCTTACGGCTGCTGACCTGCAGGGACGCGATGAACGCGAACTGGTCGAACTGCTGGTCACAGCGGTCACTGAAAAGTATGACGAGAAGGAAGTCTCTTTCCCTGTTTCGGTAGGAATGCATAACTTCCTTTCCGGTGATGGTTCACAGAATGAACGTGCTCACCGGGAACGACTCGCCCGCTGGGCCAACACGCGGTTCGCATGTCAGTTTGATCCCGAGAGTTTTTCAGAATTCGCATCCGCTCGCATCCATGAAGAGTTGCTGCAGGCAGCAAAGAGTTTTCTTTCGCAACGACCGCCCGCAAATGCGATCGCGCAGAAGCTTGACCAGCTGCTTGATGGTGCAAAGCCGGACGCTCCCCTTGCGGACCAGACAGCGGAACAAATCGCTGACTGGCTCAATTCAGACGTACTCTGCACCACTGCAGTCTCACCTGAGCAACTCCGCGAGCTGCACCCGGATCAGATTCGTATCGAAGTCAGTCAGGCCGTTGACCAGCGTTTCCGCCCGGAATTGCGACAGACCGAACGCTCAATCCTGCTTGAATTCGTTGATACAGCATGGAAAGAGCACCTGTACTTCATGGGACATCTGCGGCAGGGAATTGGCTTTGTCGGCTACGCTCAGAAGGATCCGCGAACCGAATACAAACGTGAAGGACGACGTGCCTTTCTGGCAATGTGGGAACGCATCTCCGAACAGGTCACTCAGACGATTTTCCGGGTTGAGCACGAAAGCCCCGCTTTTGTCGGATCCCTCTGGAAAGTCACAGCAACCGAACATGACGTGGCTCCACCAGTCTCAGATCCGATCGAATCACTGGAAACAAATGCTCCCGAAGCTGGTGAAGAGGGCCGGACGATCCAGCCAATCGTGAACAAGGAAGCCAAAGTCGGTCGAAATGACCCCTGCCCCTGCGGCAGCGGAAAGAAGTACAAAAAGTGCCATGGAGCCTGATCTCGATGGCACGTACAGACGA
>JALRDR010000973.1 GCA_023262145.1 Planctomycetaceae bacterium
TTCTGCACAATTTGAACATACGATTCTGATGCAGGAAGATGGACCCGAAATCCTCACTCTGACCAGGTCAGGCCCCCAGCGAGGATTTCAGTTCTGACGACCTGAATGATGTGAACCAGCACATCAGAATTCACCGGTGGTTCTTTTTTCCCAGACTGTTATTCCATTATGGGAAGTGATTCCAGAATCCTGTCTCTCTGCCAGTCACGAATCGGCTACAACTTTCGTGACCTTGAACTACTGCGCCGCTGCCTGACCCACAGTTCCGCCGCAGAGACACGCCTTCGTTCCAATGAGCGTCTGGAGTTTCTGGGGGATGCGGTGCTTGGACTCATCGTCTGTCAGTACCTGTTTGAATCTTATCCCGATGAACGCGAAGGACTGCTGACTCAGCTGAAAAGTCGCATCGTCAGCCGACAGACGTGCACACAGGTCGCCCTGGAACTGAATCTGCGGCCGCTGATCTTTGTTGGTCGTGGATTGCAGCACATCCCCGACTCTGTCCTCGCTGCCGTAGTCGAATCGCTGATCGCCGGCGTTTATCTCGATGGTGGGCATGATGCCGCCCGCGAACTGATACTCATGGCATTCCGTAAGGAACTGGAGATCGCTCAGCCAGCCAACCTGCAGAATTTCAAGAGTATGCTGCAGGAATACACCCAGCGAGATCAGGGGCTGACTCCCGATTATCTGGTCATCGATGAAACTGGTCCGGACCACGAGCGGGAGTTCGCCGTTGCCGCTCGCATTGGCGATGTCACATATGATCCCGGCCGCGGAAAAAGCAAGAAAGAGGCAGAACAGCAGGCCGCACGGAATGCACTGTATGCCTTGCAGGAATCTTCACCGGCAGAACCCACAGGCGAATCCCGCAGATCGCAGGGTCCGCCTGCTGAAAATACTCCCGAGATGCAGTCCGAATCCTAGTGCTGCTGTTCTCTGACTGACTCACTGCCCATCATTCCCTTGAATCACCATCACCGGCTGCATCAGACAGCCCTCGCACGCCGAAATCCTGGTCACCATGAATACAATCGAAGCCACAGTTCTCCATCGCCCGAACACTGCGGAACTACGGTTCCTTCCCGAGGGCCCCTATTCGCTGGACGACGGTCGCTTCAGCTGGGTTGCAATTCAGCATGGAGCGTCCGCCACGGAAGGCTCCCTGAACATCCTTGATCCGACCACCGGAAAGTCGGAATCCGGAACATTGCCGGGGCGGCCCGGTTTCGCCTTCCCCTGCACTCAGCCCGGCATCTTCGTCGTGGGACTTGAACGCTCTGTCGGTCTTTACAACAGGGACACTGAGGAATGGACACCGTTCATTACTGAGATCGAAACAGATGTCAGCAATACCATTATCAACGACGCCGTAACCTGGGATGACAATCTCATCTTCGGCTGCAAGGAACTGGAGTTCACTACACCCAAAGCAGGACTTTACCTCTATCGCGGCGCTGATCGGACGGTACATCGACTCCGCAATGATCAGATCTGCTCCAACGGTAAAGCTGTCATTCCTGACGCCGCCGGAGGGTTGCTGCTCTTCGATATTGACTCCCCCACGAAAACGATCGTCCGCCGACAACTGGACATTCGGTCGGCTACCGTCTCCGAGGCAGAGATTGTTGTGGATCTGCGCGAAGGCTCAGTGTTTCCGGATGGAATGATCCTCACACCGGATCAGCGCAGCCTGATTGTCGCCCTTTATGATCCTGGTGATCCCGACGCCGGAGAAGCACATCAGTATTCGCTCGAGGATGGCAGTCTGCAGACGATCTGGCGCTGCCCGGGATCTCCACGGGTAACCTGCCCTCAGCTGATTGAGCACAACGGCAGGATCCAGCTGCTGCTGACAACGGCAGTCGAACACATGCCTGAAGATCAGCAGCGGCGACACCCCAATGCCGGTTGCCTGTTTATCGCTGAAACCAGCTTTACGAATACGGGCGATCAGCCCCGTTTTACTGCTCCGCTGTGAACACCCTCGCGATCCGCGATCCGCTCCTGACATTGCGACTCAGCCGGCATACATGCGAGTACGTCGACAGCCTCAGTCAATCATCGGTGTTCCGCGACGTACCAGCTGTAACGGCAGGCCCCACGGGTCCCTCAGCATTGCGAAAGTGTCTTCACCAAGCTTGTGTACGTCAGCGACAACTGTGGCCCCGGCAGCAGTCAGCCGCCTGACATCACCCTCGATATTCCGACTCACGAATGCCAGATGCAATGCCGGCGGCTGGACGGATGGAAAGTCGAGAGCTGCCGCGTCGGGGTTTCCGTAAAGCTCCAGCATCACAGTGCCGCTGTCATCTGCCAGAAAATGCACCCAGGGAGATTCAATTCCACGTCGTTTGACCGTGAACCCCAGATGCTCCACATACCAACGGGCCATGTTCAGGGGATCAGACACATTCAGTGCCAGATGCTCAATTTTCACCTCTGCAGCTCCTCAGCAGATGATCGGTCTGTCACGATTTACCTGAGTTCACTCGCCAGAAGCAGCCACTTGCAGCCCTGCGGCAGCATCCTGCTCCCAGCGCGCGGTTCCAGCTTCAAGGAACCGCAGAAACTGTTCGCCGCCGCTGGCATCCAGTCCAGCAAATCTGGCCAGCACACGAGTTCCGTCTGACGAAACAATCGCATAGCTTGGCATGGTTACATCACCCAGCCTTCTGGCCAGTTCCTGATTCGCCTGCAGCAATTCAGACTGCACCGTCGCATCCGCCACACCCGGCACCTTGTCCAGATAGACCTGAGACAACACCATGGACTTCAGCCGCTCGACAACATCCTCCCGAGCCAGAACCGTGCGTTCCATCTTGCGGCAGTTCACACAGTTCACTCCGGTGATTTCCAGAAACAAAGGACGGCCGTTCCTGCTTGCTGAATCAACAGCCCGCTGATATTCCAGTGCATATGCCAGCTCATGATGATAAATCACCAGCCCCAGCTGATCGATCTTCTGCACATCACCATCGCTGATCTCAGGAGGTGCAAA
>JALRDR010000987.1 GCA_023262145.1 Planctomycetaceae bacterium
GCTCACACGGAACGCGGGACGACTGACAATCCCATTACGGGCGGGCTCTCGCTGTCCATTTCATCTCCCACCACCGATAGTCTGTGGATTGATACGGTGGCTCCTGTTGCAGACGCCAGCGGACTGCTCACCACTGGAACCAATACCGGATCCGGACCATACACGGGGGTCAATTACCGAGGCGACTATACTGCCGGTGGTTTTGGAGTTGTGTTCACGACGGCTCCGTTTGAGGCGATCACAGGTGCCGGGAATCGTGCCACGGTCATGGGGAATGTTATCGCTTATCTGACGGAACTTCCTGCTCCGACGATCGGCATCTCCGTTTCGTCGCCAGCACCGTCCAATCGTACGACAGAGCCTGGTGGACAGGTTACTTTCGCTGTCAAACTGCTGTCCCAGCCGACGGCGGATGTCACGATTCCTGTTTCCAGTTCAGATACCGGTGAAGGAACGGTTTCGGTCGCGTCCCTCACATTTACCCCGGGTAACTGGGCGACGCCCCAGACAGTGGTTGTGACCGGTGTGGATGAAGATGTTGATGACAATGATCAGTCGTATCAGATTGTTCTGGGAGCAGCCACCTCGACTGATACCGATTACAGCGGGCTTGACGCCGATGATCTCTCATTGGTCAACGTGGATGATGACACTGCGGGGATCAGCGTGTCTGCAGCGTCATCCACGAGCACTACTGAGGCCGGAGCAACCTCGTCATTCACTGTGTCGCTTGATTCTGAACCGCTTGACTCCGTGACAATCGGAATTTCGTCTGCGGATACCAGTGAAGGGACCGTGACGCTGACTTCACTGACCTTCACTGCCGCCAACTGGGATACCCCGCAGACCGTGGTTGTCACTGGGCAGGATGATGACATCGACGACGGTGATATCAGTTACAGTATTGTGACTGATGCTGCGATTTCGTCTGATGCATTGTACTCGGGGATGAATGCGAGCAACGTTACGCTCACCAACCTGGATGATGATACTGCCGGAATCACGGTGTCTGCTCCGACAGCAACGCAGACGTCTGAGACGGGGACGGCGATCTCATTCACTGTTCAGCTCAATTCCGAACCGACTGCCCAGGTCACGATTCCAGTTTCCTCTTCCGACACGACGGAGGGCACTGTCAGTACATCGTCACTGGTGTTCAACGCGTCCAACTGGAGTACTCCGCAGACTGTTACGGTCACCGGCCAGGATGACCTGATGGCGGATGGCGACATTAATTACAGCATTGTGATTGGCGCGGCCAGTTCGCCCGACTCGCTTTACAGCGGAATGAACCCGGATGATATCGCACTGGTGAACACTGATGACGAGGAGGCTGGCGGGATTACAGTCGGCAATCTGAGTGGAACAACGACCTCTGAAGACGGCAACGCTGTGACATTTACCATCGTGCTGATCTCCAGTCCGGCAGCATCCACAACGGTGACGATTCCGATCAGTTCTTCCGACAGCACGGAAGGACTGGTCAGTGCTGCGAGTGTCACATTTGACTCCGGTAACTGGAATGTTCCGCAGACCATTACGGTCACTGGGCAGGATGATTCGGTATTTGACGGTGATATCTCCTATGATGTGGTCATCGCTGCTGCAACCTCTACAGACCCGAGATATAACGGACTGAATCCCGGCGACATCACTCTCGTCAATACAGACAACGATGAGGCACCACCCTCCTCCGGGACGAAGTTCTACGTTGTTGACGATCTATGGGCCTCGACGTTCGAATACGAGGAGGACGGCACACTGGTCGAAAGTAACTCTCTGGCCGGAGCAAACTTCTACCCGCGTGGAGCGGCTGCAACAGCAGATGGCGACCGAGTCTGGGTCGTTGATTCAAACAAAAATGTTTACGTCTACGACACGGCAGGAGCACTTCTTGGAAGTTGGAGAGCCGATGGGTTGAGACGCAGGGCTTTGTTGGAGGGCATTGCTACAAATGGTGTTGATGTCTGGCTTGTGGATAATCGTAACGACTGTGTTTATCGATTTAACGGAGCAGCCTCCCGATTGTCCGGTTCCAGTACGGTGTCGTTTCAATTCGATCTGGCTGCAGGCAACAACAAGCCTCGTGGCATTGTTTATGGCGAGACGTTCGGCCAGCCAGCGCTGTACGTTCTGAATGACGACGCTAGTGTTGACCACGTTTACGAATATCCTCTGGAAAACGGTATTCCTCAGGAGGGCAATGCCTGGGCGATTGCAGGCGTTAACGCTCGACCTCGGGGAATTGCTCTTGATCCCACGAATGCATCAATGGACATCTGGATCGCTGATGCAGGAACGGATCAGGTTTATCGCTATGCGGATGCTCGTATTTCGCCGGCCCCTTCACTGGTGTCATCGTTCGCGCTGGATGCAAATAACAGGTCTCCGCAGGGGATCGCCGATCCGCCGCCTGCGGAAGCCGAAGTTGCCATCTTCAGCACTCCTGCTGTGTCGCTGCAGGGCTATGCGGATGTTCCTCAGCTAAGGCTGGTTCTTGGTGACGATCTGCGGTTGCTGCTCGAGCACGACGTTTCAGCAATTGCGGTTGCGGAGCGATCTGCTGCAAGAGAGGTTGCGGCAGAAAATGATCAGCAGGCAACCGACGCTGACTGGGCCGCGATGTTTTCTGCGGAACAGTTTCCAGAGACCGGGGAACTGACAAACCTGCCTTCGAGCGAGGCAGTTGGTGAGCAGCTTGATCTGATCTTTGAAGAAGGTGTGTGCGAAGAATTGCTCATGCAGCACTGACACCCGGTGCCTGCCTGTCGCGAACCCGAGGCGGACCCCCACTGGTCCGCCTTTTTTGTTTCATACTCGAAACCGCAGACGCTGGCGAAACAGGAAAGCGAGGATCAGCCACTGGATCAAAATGCTGCCCAGCAGCAGCAGCAGATCGGCTGCCTGTCCGGATGATCTTGCCAGCCGCCCCAGCAGGAACCCTGAGATCCAGTCAAAGCTGACCAGAAACGGAGTTAGCCAGACCAGCAGCGAATTGTATCCGATGACGATGAAGAACAGGGCTCCCGCACCCTGCCCCGGCAGATCCACCAGCAGGTGGGTGCACAGCAGCAGGGCAAGGCAACAACCGGTGGCAAACAGAACATACGATCCCGACCAGAGCACGGGAATAAACTGCAGAGACTGCGACCACCAATAGCCGGCGTACAGCATTCCGGCGGCACCGCACAGAATCGTGAACACACGCACTGAGAGCCGGGAATTCGATGTCAGCAATCTCCCGGCGAAACTTCCGATCAGCATGCAGAATGCTGCGGGCATCAGGGTACAGAGGCCGTAGTTGAATAGTGCCGGCAGCGGCACAAGCCCTTGCAACAGTGGCTGCAGATTGCGGCTGAACGTGGCATTGAAACTGGCGGGTGTCGCGAAATCAGTAGTCATACGTTCCGAGAGGGAGATGCTGCCCGTCAGCAGGGAATGCAGAAGCAGCAGGCAGATTGCTGTGAACAGCTGAATTCTGAAGTTGCTGGTGATGAGCAGTACGGTGACCAGCAGGGAACATACACCCAGATGAGTCAACGGACCGATCACGCTCACCCGAGGTCCATCGAACTGCAACAGGCCGTTACAGATCATCTGCAGCAAAACAAGCAGAATTCCCCTGCGGATCACCCGCAGCCAGAGTGCTTTGGGATTTGCTCGATGACGCTCGAGTGAGACTGGCAGAACACACCCTGAAAGGAAGAGAAGCAGAGGAAAGATCAGATCCGCAATTGTCAGCCCTGCCCATACAGAACGATCAAGGCCCCGCCAAACGTAGCCCGGGACGGGAACTTCAGACAGTGCAAGCAGACGCTGAATCAGGACCTGCCCGCCCATGAGCCAGAAGATCGCGATGCCCCTCAGGGTGTCAATCGAAGCGACTCGTTCCTGCAGGCCGGTGTGAGGTCGTGATGACTGACGCTTCATTGGACGGTTTCCGAACGCAGATGGAAATAGCGGCGTGTGTATGTTTTCTCGGCCGCACCGAATCTGCCGATTCAGCAGAAACCGATGCTTCCGGAGGATTCCGCGAAGGGTGGATTGGAATCATACCGGCTACCGATGCTCGGTTGACTGGAACGCACGGTACGCCAGCAGCGTTCGTTGCAATGCCGTGAAACCGCAAAGTGCTGCGAAGACACCAGCGAGCACGGGAAATTCATCAGGAAGCAGGCAGAAAAGGGCAAAGAACGCGATGGTTTCTCCACCTTCCATCAGTCCGGCGGAGTAGATGAAGGACTTCGCTTTTCCAGCGTTTCCGCCGGCAGAGTAAGCGGTGGAGACGGCAGCCCAGGCAAGGAATGATCCGGAGGAAGCAAAGAAACTGAACAAAAGCAATAACGCCGGACGCAGATTTGCCTCTGAAGCGAAGCCAAAACTGACTGGGACGGCCGCGTAGAAGATCTGGTCACAGACGCTGTCGAGGTAGCCGCCAAACGGGCTGGGGTGAGTCATCCGCGCCACCTGCCCGTCCAGTCCGTCGCAGAGTCGATTCAGCAGCAGCAATGACAGTCCTGGCAGCCAGCTGGAATTGGCCAGCAGCGCGCAAGCTGTCAGCCCGCAGAGCAGTCCGGCGAGGGTAATTGCTGTTGGAGGGATGTTCCGGCGGACCAGTGCCGAAGCAATTGGTTTCGTCAGCGGGTCGGTGATGGCTCGCAGTTGTCGATCCAGCATAGCGGGCTCGCGTGTTTCTCTGGTGGGGGCCGCCAGGAGTCGGCAGCGCAGGTGCAGAAATTATTCAGAATGGACCGCTGCGACGCAGGGGCAGTGCTGCTGAACAGTCGTCCGGCGGCGTTGAGTGAATTGATGGGACCAATTGTAGTGGGTCTGATCCTGCAGGACATTTCCGGACGCAGCAGAGCTGTCTGCCACGGACGAAAATCACTGTGGTTCCCTGCGTTGGACTTGTCGGAATGTGGCCGGATGCTGCATGAGGAGTTTGCAGACGTGCGGCACGTGCAAAATGGATTCTGAGCCGATATGCTCCGCTGCACGGCACGATTTCACAGAACGCAGCCCTGGACCGTTGCGTTGCAGAAGTACAAACCACTGCCGACGTATCAACAGGAAAAAACGAATGACAAGCTTGCTGAATCTGTTTGCCGGTGCCGGGCCTGGGCCTGACCTGCGCACTCCTGCGGTCCTGATTCTCTTCACCACTCTGCTGCTGACGGGAGTTGCAGTAGCCGGCGAGCCAGCAGAACGTCCCGTGCAGGTCTTTCGCGATGGCGAATCGCAGGTTGTTCCGGCATTCAGTGATTCCAGCAAATGGATTCGCGAGCATTTGTGGGTTGAGGCGGAATTTGATTCCGACGGAGACGGCAAGCTGGATCGGATGCAGGTGGATGTGACGCGTCCGGAACAGACGAAGACGGAAGGCCTCCGCGTGCATGTGATCTATGAAACCAGTCCGTATTACAGTGGGACCGGAACGAACGACCGCCGTTGGTTCTGGGATCCACAACAGGAACTGGGCGCCAGGCAGCAGTACCACCAGGTACCTCCGGGAATTGAGTACCAGGCAGAAAAGGAGATGATCTCCAACGGGCATGTGCAGGACTGGGTTCCGCGGGGGTTTGCAGTTGTGCATTCCTGTTCGCCGGGAACCGGTCGTTCCCAGGGCTGCCCGACTGTCGGGGGGGCAAATGAGTCGCTGGCGCCGAAGGCGGTGATTGACTGGCTGAACGGGAGAGCACGAGGGTTCACATCGCCAACGGGCGGTGAACTGGTGACTGCAACGTGGAGCACTGGCCAGGTGGGAATGACGGGAACTTCTTACAACGGCACACTGCCGCTGGCGGCGGCAACGACAGGTGTGGATGGGCTGAAGGCCATCATTCCTGTGGCTCCCAATACTTCGTACTACCACTATTATCGATCGAATGGGCTGATTCGACATCCGGGCGGCTACATGGGCGAGGATATCGATGTCCTCTATGACTTCATCAATAGCGGTGATCCGGCTCATCGAGACTGGTGCAACTGTGAAGTTCGCGACAAGCTGATGCTGGCAAAGCACGACCGCATGACCGGAGACTACAATGAATTCTGGGCGGGCAGGGACTACCTGAATCAGCTGCAGCCGTTGAAGGCTGCGATGCTGATGTCACATGCATTCAATGACTGGAATGTGATGCCGGAACACAGTGTGCGAATCTACGAAGCGGTTCGCGCAAAGGGCGTCCCCTGCCAGATTTTTCTGCACCAGGGCGGTCATGGTGGGCCTCCCCCGCTGAGCATGATGAATCGCTGGTTCACTCGTTATGTCTGCGGTGTGGAGAACGGGGTAGAAAAGGATCCTCGTTCCTGGATTGTGCGTGAAACAAAGGAACGTGGTGAACCGACGGCCTATCCGGACTATCCGCATCCGCAGGCGGAACATGTCCGGATGCTGCTTCAGCGTGGCGGTCAGCGCCGCGGCGGGCTCGTGAGCCTGTCTCAGGCGGGGCAGGAACAACAGGGAACAGAAGGACTTATCGACAACTATTCCTTCGATGGTGCCACATTAGCGCGTGCTGAATGGACCGAACACCGGCTGCTGTACGCCACAGCTGCCCTGAAGCAGGAAGTGCATCTGTCGGGGACGGCTCGAATCAGAATCCGCGTGGCAAGTAGTCGTGCGGCGGCAAATCTGTCGGTCTGGCTGGTTGCCTTGCCGTGGACGGACAGCAAACGCATCACCGACGATGTGATTACTCGAGGCTGGGCAGATCCTCAGAATCATCGTTCTCTGACGGAGAGTGAACCACTCGTACCCGGGAAATTCTATGACCTTGAATTCGATCTGCAGCCGGATGATCAGGTTCTGCGAGTGGGTGACCAGATCGGACTGATGATTTTCTCCTCCGACAGAGACTTCACCATGTGGCCGGATCCGGGCACGGAACTGACAATTGATCTGGACCAGACGGAGTTGCAATTGCCGGTTGTTGGCGGGGAAACGGCGTGGCTGAAAGCCATCGAATGACTCGGTTTCTGCAGTCGTTTTCTCGGATGACGCTCATGGTGCGGCTTGCCGGCTTATTGCTGCTGTGCACTTTGTCTGCTGAGGCAGCCGGGCAGACAGTTGCTGTAGCACAAACCGATGGCCGTGATCTGCCACCACTGGTGCTGACAGAAAGTACGACGCTGGATCCCGGAGTTGTGTACGGCGCGATTGTGATCCGTACATCAGGGATCACTGTTGACGGTCGGGGGGCGACGATCAGTGGTCCTGTATTGCGTGCGGGCGGCCCGACGCAGCAATACACAGGTACTGGAATCTCTGCCAACGGAGTTTCCGATGTCACTCTGCGAAATGTCAGGGTGTGTGGCTGGGAAACGGGCCTGCATATCTCAGCCGCATCCGGGTGGCTGATTGAGGGATGTGACTTTTCAGATAATTTCAGTGATCCATCGTTCGGCTGGGGGGAAAACGGTCGTCGCGGTGGTCTGGTTCTGATCGACGTGCATGATTCGGTGTTGCTCCGCAACCGAGCCTGTCGGGTGTGGGATGGCTGCGTGCTTGTCGACTCCGATCGGAATCTGCTGGAGGGCAATCAGTTCTCCCATTGTTCCAACACGTGTCTGAAGCTGTGGCATTCCGGTTCGAATCGAATTCGCCGCAATCAGCTCAGCAATGGGATTCGCAAGGATCCCGGTGAGGTGCACGCACGTGATTCGACTTGTGTACTGATTGAAAGTGGCAGCGACGGCAATCGCTTTCTTGAGAACGACTGCACATATGGTG
>JALRDR010001025.1 GCA_023262145.1 Planctomycetaceae bacterium
GCTCGGCGTTGAAGTAGTCCACAAATTCAGAATTCGGCCCCACATGCGCTGATCGCTCCGCAGTGGCTATGCGAGTCACTCGCTCGAATCCTTCCACCCCCTGCGAATCTGCCGCCATCGAAACGACAGAAAACTCCTGAGCCACCAGCTCACGCGTCGGCTGCGCAGATGCCATCGCCACGTGCAGACGAGCAGCCTGATTTGTGTCCGGGTTCAACGCACGATGCGGCAGCCAGTGGGGAATGGTGATGTTGTCTAGCGGCCCCAGCAGATAGCAACGCCCCTCCACCGACACCTCCAGCTGACCCTCCAGCACCGTGATCGATTCACTGCACGGATGCACGTGATAATCCAGGCCCGCCCGCGGCTGCAAAGTGACAATCCCCGTCGTCAGATTCCGTGCCGTGTTGAAGTCACCCACCAGGAATTCCGCAGAGCTGCCCTCTGCCAGCGACAACGTCAATCCCTCCCCCGACCGCGTCATCAGTTCCGGACGATCCGGTTGTGTTTCCGCAGGCGGCACAGCCAGCGGCTGCCGCACAACACGCCCGTCCTCCGGATGCAGACTTGTGGCCGGCATCCGATCCCTGTCCACAGCCTGCAAGGCCTGATGCAGACCGCGCAGCAACAGCCCGCTGTCAGTTCCCAGTCCAGGCATCCGAAATCCCTGCTGAATTCGCTGCTGCAGATTCTCCAGACTCGTGCTCAGAACTCCACAGTGCCTGCCCGCCGACCGCATCACTCCCACCAGCCCCAGTATTTCCTCCGCAACGCCAGGACCCTCCCACTGCCCGCGATAACCGGCTGTCGCTGAGAAATCTGCCGGGCCAAAAAAGAACACTTCAGCGCCGTCCACGGCACACATCGCCGGCACATGAGGAATTGCCGCAACACTCTCAATCAGCGGTACCACCAGCACCTGCTGGTCAGCCACCGCCGTATGCTCCGCCAGACACTGCCCCCACACCGTCGCCCGCTCACCGCCAATGCCACGACGACCTGCCGGTGGATAGCGACAGTCCGCGATCGCCCGCTGCAGGTCGTCCACCGTCTCCACCCATGGGATCACAACACCATCGGCACCAATGTCCAACGCTCGCTTGCAAAGCACCGTGCTGCGCTCCGCAACACGCACCAGCACCACAGTGTCGCTCCGCAGTCCCGCCCGTATGTGCTCGTTGATTTCCTTCCAGTCCAGATGACCGTGCTCCGCATCAATCACCACCCAGTCCACACCCAGAGCAACCGCCATCTCGGTAATGCTGGCCGACTCCAGAGTAATCCACAGTCCCAATACCGGCGTATCTGACGCCAGCTTCGCGCGGAACTTCTTCAAGGCCTCAGTCTTCATAAAACTCCCGCCATCCTCTTCTCGGAATCAATCCGACAACACGTCACGCTCGGCAGGGTTTGCCCGCCACCAGTTCGCCAGCACAGATGCAATCACATTCATCACCGGTCCGAACACAATCGGCACCAGCCCGAGTGTCGCAACCTTGCCCAGTTCCTTTGCCAGCCCAGCCGCCATTCCGGAATTCTGCAGCCCCACTTCCAGCGCAATCGTGCGACAAGTCTGCACATCTCGCCGCAGCAGCCTGCAGGCCGCATAACCCAGCACAAATCCTGCCGTGCTGTGCAGCACGCAGGCCACAATCAGCAACCCGCCTACTTCAATCAGACGATCACGCCCCACGGCCACAGTGAGCACGGTCATGATCAGAATACCCGCCATCGATACGATCGGCATTACACTGCCCAGCCACCGCATCCGCTGAAACAACACATGGTGAAACACCAGCCCGGCCAGCACCGGCAACAACACGATCTTCGTCATACTCCACATCATCGCCGACACGTCAATCTCTACAAGCTCCCCGCCAAGCAGTCGCATCAACAGCGGTGTCACAATCGGTGCCGCCAGCGTGGAACAGGCCGTCATCGTCACGGATAGCGCCACGTTCGCCCGCGCGATGAACACCATCACATTCGATGCCAGTCCGCCGGGAGAACTTCCCACCAGAATCAGCCCGGCCGCGATCTCCGCAGGCAGCCCGAAACTGTACGCCAGCACGTAGCCGATCAGCGGCATCAAAGTGAACTGACACGCCAGCCCGATCACTACGCCCGTCGGCATCCGCAGCACACGCGTGAAATCAGCAACACTTAAAGTCGTCCCCATCGCAAACATGATCAACTGCAGCACCGGAATGAAGACAATGCTCGTCTCCTGACCACCAAATCGCCCGAACTCATCCGGAAATCTGATCAGCGCCGGACTGAACGCCATCCCCACACAGACGCCCACCAGAATCCAGCTGGTGAATGCCAGCTGTCCGAGCACCCCGCGACTGAAGGATGCCGCAACTGCCAGACCAGCGGCCATCAGCACCAACGCTGCCGGCCACTCCGGACCCTCGCCACGGAACGCTGCCAGCAGAACCAGCACGGAACAGCTCACACCAGCAAGCTGCAGCAGTCGAGTGTACGAGAACTTCCCACTCATCGGTCGATTCGCCCGATCCCATATCCGGGCAACGTCACACGCAGTTCCGCCGCTGTCGTAACCACGTCACCGCCAAGCACCTGAACATCAGCTCGGCCGGCAAGCCCACGCAGCGTAATCTCCTGAGGCTCTGCAGTCAGATTGGCAAACAGAATTCGAGCCCGCTCGCCCTTCCGCAGTCCCACTGCCACAGCCCGCAGACTGTCGGACGTGAGAAACTCTCGCACAGTACCCCCGCGGAAGTCCGCAAAATCTCGCAGCAGATCGTAGACCGGATACACCTCCCCAGCTCGCGAAGGAAACTCCTGCGGTCGATCCTGCGGCACGCTGTCCGCATCCATGACACCCGCCCAGCCAACAGTCTCAAAGAACGTCGCCGAATCAGCGCCGGCTGCGGCCAGATAACTGATACTTCCCAACGTCCACGCCGCTGTAATCGCCTGCGTCTGGCGAGGATCCACCCATGTGGGCAGCGGACCACCCAACGGAGGCCCGCCCGGCTGGTCCTCACCATCCAGCAGCTGTGGTGCCATCGTAATGGGGCCGATCATCAATGGACGGTCACCGAGGAATGCTCGCGCACTGCGCACCACATCGGCATGAATCGGCAACGTCTCAATCATCGACTTATCATCAAAGGCATGAATCTGTGGATTGATCGCGAACCCGACAGCCTCAATCGAATGGTCCTCTGGACGGGACCGATTCAGCTCCACAAAATTCGTGACCCTCGTCACGCCAATCTTCGCGTCACCAGCCACCGCAGTCAGTGCTTCCCGTGCCGCCGTATAAGCCTGCGGATCTCCGCCGCGAATCAGCCAGCAATGCACCGGTGGAGCGATCTCGCGCACGGCCGTTACCAGCCCCTCGTAATCCGGTGCCTCCCCCGGACCCAGCACCACATGCAGCGATGTTCCCAGCTGCACGGCCTGCTCTGATGCACGCCGCAACTGTTGCACAAACCCCGCCCCTGACAACGCCAGATCCACATGCAGATGGTCGATGTTCAATGTCTTCAGTCGATCAATCTGCTGAACGCTCAGTTCGCTCACTTCACTGGACAACTGCAATCCCAGTCGCGGCAAAGGTCGCTCCAGATTCCCCACCGTCAGCACAACCGCTTCTGTCGCAGCATTCACCGCCGACGCTTCCCCCTGCAGCTGAATCGTGATCTTCTGAGCAATCTTCGTCCCCTTCACTAACTCAACCGGATATGGAATCTCCAGCGGTGTGCAGTACGTCTTGAACGATGCATCTGTCCAGTTCCGCTGATCTTCCATCTCAAAAATGTCACCCTCAAAGGCAACTCGCGCGTGAATGCCATCTGCAACTCGATGAGTTATCGCACGCAGATTCCTTGCCGGCTGATGCGCTGAAATCAGCTGCGGGAAAGCGCCTTCCCGAATCTCACCGTCAACCGATTCCAGCGTCCACGGTTGCCCCGCAGCACCAGGCCCGTGCAGTACGCAGAACCCAATCCGGTTCTTGCGAAACGTGGCATGAGCCTCCCCGTCAAAGCTGAAGATCACCTCTCCCACAGCACTCCCCGAAATCATCCCCTGCCAGTGAAAGTCAATCTCGTCGCGAACACAGGCCACATCAAAGGTCACTCGAAAGCTGTCGTCCTCCTGCACTACCTGCAGGTTCGAAACCTGCGGTGCAATCGTTGCCCAGTTCTCATTGCGAATCGGAGCATTGATTCCGCGCAGAATCTCATGCGAACCCACGCGCAAATAACGCAGAAAAACATTCTCCGCATCGAAGACCATTGA
>JALRDR010001030.1 GCA_023262145.1 Planctomycetaceae bacterium
GATATCGACAACATGGTGGCGGACGGCACGCTCTCCGGTGGCATGTTGCCAAAGATCTCGTCGGCACTGGACGCCGCCCGCAACGGTGTGAAAGGGGTGCATATCATCGATGGTCGCGTGCCTCATGCACTCTTGCTGGAAATCCTGACGCAACATGGCGTCGGGACGATGATCAAGTCGAGCTGATGCGCTCGCGGCGTGCTCCGGTCTGGGTATTTGATCTCGACGACACCCTGCACCACGCAACCCCGCACATCTTTCCGCACATTAACCATGCCATGACGGCGTATATCGAGCGCCACCTGGCGCTCGATCATCAGGCGGCCACGCAACTGCGTCAGCATTACTGGCAACGTTATGGGGCAACCCTGCTCGGACTGATCCGCCATCATGGCGTCGATCCGTATCACTTTCTGGCAGAAACGCACAATTTCGACGACCTGGGGTCGCTGATCATCACGGCGCCGGCATTGCTGCATACGCTAAAAAACCTGCCTGGGCGCCGCATCATCTATTCCAATGCGCCGCGCCCCTACACAGAGCATGTGCTGCGGCTCACCGGGCTCGCACCGTTATTTGACGCCGTCTATACGGTTGAGTCATTCGGGTTTCAGCCCAAACCACTTCGCACCGGTTTCCTCAAACTACTGCGCCGTGAACAGGTACACGCCGGTGCGTGCATTATGGTCGAAGACAGCCTGGTGAATCTGGTCATGGCGAAACGCCTGGGCATGCACACCTTGTGGGTGACGCGTGCGCTGCGCAATAGCCCGTGGGTCGACCACAAGCTGCGCAACATTACCGATCTACGCTATTTGCGGGACTGGAGCCAACGCGCCACTTGCGGCGCGAAGTAAGTCAGAATCATGTCGGCACCGGCACGTTTGAACGCCAACAGACTTTCCATCACAACCTTCTGCTCATCGAGCCAGCCGTTTTGAGCGGCGGCTTTAAGCATCGCATACTCACCGCTGACCTGATACACCGCCGTTGGGCGCGCGAATGTCTCTTTGATCCGACGCACAATGTCCAGATATGGCATGCCCGGTTTGATCATCACGATGTCCGCACCTTCGGCCAAATCCAGCGCAACTTCGTGCAGCGCCTCATCGGTGTTTGCCGGATCCATCTGATAGGTACGTTTGTCGCCACCGCCGAGGTTCTTCGCAGATCCGACAGCATCTCGAAAGGGACCGTAGAACGCCGAGGCAAATTTCGCGGAGTAGGCCATGATCTGAACCTGCTGAAATCCTGCGGCATCGAGCGATCTGCGGATCTGCCCGATTCTTCCATCCATCATGTCCGAGGGCGCGATAATATCGCAGCCTGCTTGCGCCTGATTCACAGCCTGTCGGCAAAGGACCTCGATCGATTCGTCATTCACCACATAGCCATCTCGTACGAGGCCGTCCTGTCCATGACTTGTATAAGGATCCAGAGCCACATCCGCGATCAGACCGATTTCGATGCCAGCCTCACGAATCGCCCGCATTGCACGGCAGATCAGGTTTTCCGGATTCTCCGCCTCTTCACCATCTTCAGACTTCCTGTCCTGAGGAGTGACGGGAAAGATCGCCAGAGCCGGGATTCCCAGCTGAGCAGCAAGGGCTGCCTGTTCCACCAGCAGGTCCACAGACCAGCGAAACACGCCCGGCATCGAATCAACTGCGATCTGCTGACCGACCCCATCAACGACGAAGACCGGCCAGATCAGATTATCCACAGACAGTCGATGTTCCCGAACAAGTCGTCGAGCCCAGTCGGTGCGACGATTTCGACGCATGCGAACCTGAGGAAAACTGCCGTCCGCGAAATACTCTGAATTCATGGCTGCTGACATTCGTGATCAAGGCAAACTTCAAGACCGAACAATGCACCGCTGACGGGCGCCAAAAAGGTGCTCACTTCTGAAGTGCAATCAACTTCAGATTTCGGTACCACGCTTCCCCCGGTGGCCCGCCGTGAATCTGCACCGCAATCAGCCCCTTCTGTTCCAGATCGAGATCACTTTCATAGTAATCAACCGTCTGCTGATCATTGATCCACAACTGAACATGCCGGCCCTCACAACGAATTCGATAACGATTCCAGTCATCCTTCTTCAGCACCTGAGCCAGCTTCTCCGCATCGGGTGCGGCAAGAATCCGTCGCCTTCGTGATTCGTCGTAGAGCGCTCCCCAGTAGCTCTGACCCAGATCTGCCTGATAGCCGATCATCTCATGATGATCCGGAATGCGGCGGCTACGGAGCTGAATCCCCGCATTTGTCCGTTCGCCTTTCAGCCGAAACTCCAGTGTGAGTTCAAAGTCGGAGTACTCTGAGGCGGTGGACAGGAAGAAGTTATGCGGCACCGGCCGATCCAGATGGCCGCCAACAATGCTGCCGTCCTCCACCCGGAACCACTCAGCATCCCCGGACCATCCCTCCAGCGACTTCCCGTCAAACAGCGACACGGCATGCGATTGCGCTGCAGCAGGAGATGCACATAAAAGCAAAAAACCGCAGGCCATGAGCAAACGACGAATCACGTTTTCTGTACGCATCTTCAAAGCGGTCTCTCCTTCGAAAAACTGAGGCTCTGCAGGAATCCGGAAATTGCCCGTCCCATGGCGGAAGTGCACGCTTCAGCAACGGCAGGGCCAGCAACGGCAGGGCCATCCCCCAAATCCGCCTGCTGACGCCATGAGGAATTCTGCGTTCGCGGTGACCGGGAAACAAGTCACCGGGGATTTCTGCGACCGCTTCCCTGCGAGAACCGGAAGATTGTCGCGAAGATTGCGGTTCTGCTGCAGCCACCGAGCCTGCATCCACAGCCGAAGAGCTATTCTTCAACCAACGATGAATTTGCTGCTGCCTGCGTTCCACGCGTTCGGCGCTCCAGTCCGGCATCAATCAGTCGCTGCAGCAGAATCGGATTGACGGTACCGCGAAATCGAACCCGCCCGTCGATGACAACCACGGGCACCCACTCCCCCCAGCGCTCCTGGAGCACCGGATCAAGGTCGATGTCAACAAGTTCCAGCGGCGGCAGATATCTGCGTTGAAGCATCAGCTCCGCAATCGCTTCATCGCATAACGGACAATCCTGCCGGGTCATCACCTGGCAACTGCTGAACAAAGGACCGATCCCGACCCTTGTTCTGAGCAGGATTGCTGCAATGAACAGCAGCAAGGCACAGAACACCACATGCATCTGTCGAGAGGAATACCAGTACCGCGGTAACGTGAACGGCAGCACCCCGGTGCGATCACAGAAAATCAGCACCGCCATGACAGAAGCGCTCAGCAGCACCACGGTCCCGATACGGGCCTGCATACGATCAGAGATTTCTTCCGGAGTTAAAGGCACGAGATTCTCCAGCCTGTTGATCCTGATCACATTCGCCGCGTCTCGCGTCAGCCTTCAATTTCATCCGAACCGGATTTCAACTGCAACAATTGCTCCCGTTCCGGTCTCTGCTTGTAGAACGGATCCAGCGGAAAACAACCGGATACCATTCCATTGCGCGGAGCCGTTGTACAGTCGCTGAACGTGCGACAGATTCGCTTTCGCTGCAGGACTCGCCCGGCGAGACTATCCGCCGGCAGTTCCGGATAGGAGAGCACCATCCGCCCCAGGCCGACCATGTCCGCCATCCCCAGCCTGACCACAGCCTGGGCAACCGCCGGCAGCCACTCCTGCAGATATGAATAGCCCGAACCGACCACGATCAGATCAGGGAACCGCTGCTTCAGCTGAGCCGTAGCCATGATCTGACGATGCACGCCAACCAGTGGATCTTCCGGCGGCTGGTACCCGTCACTCGGCGGAAACAAAGCGGGGCGTTGAATGTGCGGGTTGTAGTAAGGACTGCCGCAGGTTGAACACAACATGTCAATTTCAAGCTGCTGCAGCAGCTCCAGAAACCGTATCGGCTCGGCCAGATCAATCCCGGCACCTGTCCCGTCGCCTCCAAAGGCATGTTGGTAATCGGCCGTAACCGCTGGTACTCCCGTGCGCTCCTGACCCGGACCGGGCTGATACGGCGCAAAGTCAAAAATGCTCAGACGGACCCCGATTCCCAGCCCCGGACACTCTGTACGAATTCCATCGACGATTGTTCGCAGAAAGCGAGTGCGGTTTTCAAAACTGCCGCCGAATTCCCCGGCACGATCGAATCCGGATAATAACTCGTGCCCCAGATACCCATGGCAATGCTTGATATCCACCCACTGAAAACCAGCCCGAGCGGCCCTGCCTGCAGCGGCCACAAAGTCATCGATCAGACGCTTCAGGTCATCATCACTCAGCAGGAACTCATCGCTGGCCACAGCAAATCGTGTATCAAGCAATGGGTGTCGATATGCAACAGCCGGCTCCGGAACATGAGACTGATTCGGCCGCGCAAATCGCCCGGAGTGAGTCAGCTGCAGCCCTGTGAGCAGACCATCTGTGGATCCACAGGCCTGCCGGTGCGCAGCTTCCAGCAGCAGCCGCAGACCTTCCAGTTCGCCGGTATTCTGCTCCGTCAGCAGCAGCTGTCGAGGATTTGCACGACCATCGTGTCGGACCGCGACCGCTTCACAGCCCCACATCAGTGCGGCTCCGCTGAGTCCGAAGTTCTGCCAGCGACGACGAGTCAGATCGGTCGGGCGGCCGTCTGGAGTCCCATCCCAGCCTTCCATGGGCAGGATGCACCAACGGTTTCTGATGGAACCACAGCGAGACTGCAGTGGAGCTGCCAGCGGCGCCTGCGGCCCCGTTGCTATTGTCTCATCAAATGGCAGGTCAAGCTGAAGCTCGCGGAGTCGCTCCTGAAACTGCTCTGACGTCCGCAGCGTGGACACACGTGGCCAGGACATGGCATTAACTCTTTCGGATCCGACAGAACGCTGACGGCAGGCGGGCTGAAATCTTACTTGTCAACGGCTATCGCCGCCGGACATTACCAGGGGCCCGGAAATTACCAGGGCCAGCAGCCTGCTACTCAGCGTCCTTCTTCACATCCTTTGTAAATGCACCTGTATCTGCAGCATGCAGCAACACGAGATAATACAGGCGTGCCGCATTGGCAATCTTGGAGAAGTTGATGCCCTCCAGAGTGTCCGTCGTCTTGTGATAGTAAGGATTGAAGCCACCGAACAGGAATGCCACCGGAATCCCCTTCGCTGCAAACGACGCCTGGTCGCTGCGGAAGGCAACACGTTTCTCCTCATCATACTCAAACACAAATCCCACGTGACGGTTCATCTCCAGTACCAGCTGGTGCATTGCCGTTGATTCCAGCTGACTGCCGACAAGATGAATTGTATTTCGGTTCTCTTCTGCCGGCTCATCGGCCGTTTCCTCATCCCGACCGATCATGTCGATATTCAGCATACAGACCATTTTCTCGAGGGGACGGAGCGGATTTTCGGCATAGTATTTCGACCCCAGCAGTCCACGTTCCTCAGCACCAAATGCCATGAGCAGAACACTACGGCGGGGCTTGATCGTCCCGGCATGAATCGCACGTGCCAGCTGAAGTACCGCCGTGGAACCGGAGCCGTTGTCATCTGCACCGGGGAAGAGTTCTCCGCCCTGCACGCCCAGATGATCCAGATGCGCGCCAACACAGATGTGTTCCTCCCTGACTGATTCATCCGCACCTGGATACCAGCCGACAACATTTGGTACGTCAATCGCTTCTCGATCCACCTGCAGCTGGCAGTTGACCTGACGGCTGGATGTGAGAATCAGATTGCCGTCACGCTCACCTTCGGCAAACAGATCACCATCCAGCCCGCATGCGGCAGCCAGTTTTCCTGCCGTTGCAACATCGATTTCCACTGTGGGAATCGGCCCCGGGATCTGTTCATTCTGATTCACGAATTCCGTACGGATTCGCGCCGCTTCTGTGACGACGAGAATCGCCGCAGCACCGGATTTGAGCAGCCATGGATCCTGTGCAGAAACTCGGCCGCCACGACCACGTCCCTGAACGACAACAATCTGTCCTTTGCAGAATCCCTCTTCCCGCTCCGGACGATCTCCCTGCAGGAGCGCAAACGTGACACCTCCCGTCACATCAACCCGACCATGCCATGAACTGATCCCAATGCCGGATGCCGCTGAAAGCAATTGTTCGCCGGCCTGCAGTCGGCAGGTATCCGCAGGTACAGCCATGCGAATGAACGGCATCGGCTGAAACCATGTACCGTCGACACCGGCCGGCTCAAATCCACACTCCTGCAGCTGCTCAGCAAACCAGCGGGCTGCTTTCAGATAACCTTCCTGACCCGTTCCACGCCCCGA
>JALRDR010001040.1 GCA_023262145.1 Planctomycetaceae bacterium
AGTTCCCGGTTTTCTGTTTTCTTGTCCAGCAGCATGCAGTCAAGGATGGCCTGAGGCTGATTGCGTAATGAGTCCGGGACAGATGTTGGCAGTGACAGGGCCTGCAGAAGTTCACGTTGCCGAGCGGTGTCATGGGCTGTAATTCGCTGCAGTTGTTCAGCCAGCAGACTGGCGCAGATCATCCCGATGGATACTGCTTCGCCATGCAGCAACTGTCCATATCCGGCAAGTGCTTCAAAAGCATGCCCGAATGTATGGCCGTAATTCAGGATTGCGCGCAGGCCGGTGGTTTCGCGTTCATCTTCCTGAACGACCTGAGCCTTCAGGCTGCAGCTGCGTGCAATGACCGTGGCCAGCAGATTGGGATCGCGTTGCAGCAGAAGTTGCGGGGCGGCTTCCAGCTGCGTGAAGAATTCTGCGTCAAGGATGACACCGTATTTCACGACTTCAGCCAGCCCGGCGCGGTATTCCCTGTCGGGAAGTGTCTGCAGGACTGCCTGGTCGATGAGTACTCCGGCAGGCTGATGGAATGCTCCGATCAGGTTCTTGCCCTGAGGGTGATTAATCCCCGTTTTGCCACCGACGGAGCTGTCGACCATGGAAAGCAGTGTCGTGGGAATCTGAATCAGTCGCAGGCCGCGTGCGTAGATTGCCGCGGCGAAACCGGCGAGGTCTCCGATAACTCCGCCACCGAGTGCGATTACAAGAGTTCTGCGGTCTGCGGCCATTTCCACGAGGCTGTCGCAGATCGCCTGCACCTGCGTCCAGCACTTTGAAGTTTCGCCGGAATCCACGAGATGGGTGTTCATGCTGCAGGCCGCAGTGGACAGGGATTCCTGCAGAGTCTGCAGGTGTGTTGATGCGACGACGCGATCCGCCACGATCAAGGCACGCAACTGCGTGTGATCCGCGAATGCATTCCAGCTGCGAATGATTCGACCGGCGGATGCCAGGATTCCGTGCCCGATCTCAATGCGATAACTGCGAGATTCCAGGTTCACCGGGACGCTTTGCTGAATTTCGTGGCTGGGATTCATGAGATTTCGATTCGAAAATGTCGCTGGTTTCCGCGAAAGCGGGAAAGCTGAGACGGGCGGGATTGCAACCCCTGGCGAGGTGCTGTGAGATACTCCCGGATGTTCGGTGCAGGAGCGAATTCTGCGGTGTCCGGCCTCAGAAAGCATATCTGTTCTACAGGCTGGTGCGGTTGAATAAGTGGAACAGAGACGCTGAATTCTCTGTTCTCGAATGGCAGCAGGCCGCAGTCGTGGCAAGAATGCTGTTCGCAGTTCTCACGACATATGTCTGCAGGAAAACGGGATAGGCCTGCAGAAACCATGGAAACAAGCGAAGCTGTTCATTTGCGGCGACGCACAGGAAACGACGGGTTCTCAGATCATGCTGGCAAAACGCATTATTCCCTGCCTTGATGTGCACGCTGGTCGTGTGGTGAAGGGCATCAATTTCCTGAACCTGCGGGATGCCGGGGATCCCGTTGAAGTGGCTCGACGATACGAGCAGCAGGGCGCGGATGAGCTGGTATTTCTGGACATCACTGCCAGTCATGAGCAGCGCGATATCATCCTCGATGTCGTCTCCAGAACGTCCGAGGTAATTTTCATGCCGCTGACTGTCGGGGGTGGAATTCGCAATCTGGAGGACATTCGCAGATTGCTCAATGCGGGTTGCGACAAGGTGTCCATCAATTCGGCGGCGGTAAAGGATCCGGAATTTGTTCGCGAGGCCGCACTGCGTTTTGGCAGCCAGTGCATCGTCGTCAATATTGACCCCAAGCGCATCCAGCGGGAAGGCCGTGAATTCTGGGATGTACACATCAACGGCGGACGGCTTCCCACCGGTCTGCAGGCGGTTGAGTGGGCTCAGGAGGTCGAGCGTCTGGGGGCTGGTGAAATTGTGCTGACCTGCATGGATGCCGACGGCACCACTGATGGTTACGACATTGAGATCACTCGCGCTGTTGCAGATGCTGTTTCCGTGCCGGTTGTGGCCAGCGGCGGCGCTGGGGGGCCGCATCATCTTTATGAAGCGGTTACCGCAGGCAATGCCAGTGCAGCGCTGGCGGCCAGTATTTTCCACTATGGCACGTACACCATAGAGGAGACGAAACGGTACATGGCTGAGCGAGGGGTGCCGGTGCGTCTGGAACCTGTCGCTGCAGAACCCGGAACAACCTGCTGAGAGCAATCTGCCTCGAAATCTGATGCGAACTATTCAGCGGCCTGTTGCAGGTCGTGTTCGTCCGGAATACCAATCCACGGCAGTTCGCGAAACCGTTCGTTGTAATCCAGGCCGTACCCGACCACAAACTTATCCGGAATGCGGAAGCCGAAGTAATCCGGTTCCATTCCGGTCTGATTGCGATCTGGTTTCCACAGCATTGCTGCCGTGGCGACGGAGGCTGGCTGGCACTGCTGCAGGTGAACAACCACTTTCTGCATGGTCTGTCCGGTGTCATAAATGTCGTCAAGCAGCAGGATGTCGCGTCCCTGCAGGTCAGTGAGCATGCTGTCATTGATGGTCAGTTGGCCCGGCGACGTGCGGGTGCCGCCATAGCTGGATGCAGAGATGAACGCTGTACGGACGGGAATGCTTGTGCGACGAAGCAGATCGGCCATCACCATCAGGCATCCTGACAGGATTCCCACGATGGTAACGGATGACCCGGCGTAGTCGGCTGAGATCTGTTTGCCAAGTTCCCCGATACGCTGTTGAATCTGCTGTTCTGTGAAAAGGACGTTCATGGTGGCGGGTTGCTGGTGAATTAAAATGTTGCCTGCGGTATGTCTGCGGTAAGGCTGCGATAAGGCAGAGTTGCCTGCCCGGATTCTGCGTAATCTGTTCCCGGAACAGAACGCTGCCGGTTATTGTTTTTGGAGTTCTTCGTGTTTTTTGGGAGCGGGCAGGATCGAAGGTGATGGGCTGGCGGCGTCAGGATGTACGCTGCAGCGAAAACGAAACGGCGTCGCCCGGACACAGAAAACCTCGTACTGGCAACCTGCCGATGTATCTGCGTCAGCGTGAAAGACTGCAGCAATGAATGGCGAACTTGAATTTCTGCGACGACTGCAGCGGGAGCTCCCCGTCCTGCCACCGGTACGGACCGGAGTTGGCGACGATGGGGCTGTGCTGGATGCTTCTGTCGGAGCAGAAGTGGTTGTGACTGATCTGCTGCTGGACGGCACTCATTTTCTGCTTTCGGAAGCGTCAGCAGAACTGATTGGCCGCAAGGCGATGGCTGTCAATCTGAGTGATCTGGCAGCCATGGGGGCGGCTCCCACTGCTGGATTTGTTTCACTTGCGATTCCCCGCGTGCTGCCGTCTGGTCTGCATCATGAACGATTTCTGCAGAAACTGTATGAGGGCAT
>JALRDR010001061.1 GCA_023262145.1 Planctomycetaceae bacterium
TTGGCGAGGTCGTAGAAGCTGACGAGGTTGGAGCCGCAGGTGAAGTTTGCCCCGTCGCCTGTGCGACGGATTTCGATCCCGGTTCCGCCGTCATCCTCCAGCGTGATCTGGTTGCTGATAAAGGCAACTCGCTCAATTCGAGAGCTGGCTGAAGGCGGCAGTACCATGTACATCGCAGTCGGAGTCTGCCCGCTGACACTGAACAGATTTCCTGAGATTTCGAAGACGCCGTCGGGGCTGCCCATGTCGTAGTCGCCCAGCAGGTCTATTGAAACGGCCCCGGCACTGGTACCAAGGTTATTAATGAAGATCTGGTTCGATTGCAGCGAAAGCTCTGTCAGGTCGGTGCTGGAAGAATTGTCGAACAGGAAGGCGACCTGATCTTCAGCACCCTGCATATCGAAGCTGTTGCCTTCGATGTACAGGCGTGCCGGACCATTCCATTCCATCACCAGACCATCGTCGAACAGCGGGCGGCTGTCGAGAGGATCTGCGGTCGTCGGATCGGTGGTATCCAGTGCTTCGATGATATTGTTGGTGATCCGCGTCCTGATGGCCGCTCCAGCAGCACCGTTGGTCTGAGTAATTCGAATGACATCGTGCTGACTGGAGGTAAACGAAGAGTTCTGAATGAGGATTTCAAAGGGCCGTTCGGAGCGTTCGTAAGTGTTGACGGCGTCTGTGTCATCTAGACTGACGGTGAACAGCGAGTGAATCGTTTCGTAACCCGTTGCCGCATCAGCACCGTTGTTGTCGAAGGATGAGTTTTCGATCTGCAGTCCCATGAGGTCAATGGTCTCAATACCGCGGTAGTCTGAATCAAACACCGTGGAGTATTCCATCAGGAAGTACTGCTCGTCGCGGTCCGCGACAGCGATCACATTGCCTGATCCATCAAGCCAGGATTCGGTATTCTCCACGCGAACGCCGACCTCGTTGTCAGAGAGGATCATTTCGCGGACTTCAACCTGCCCTGCATTGCTCAGATAGATCCCTGCCGCATCGCCGATGGCTGCCGCCCCGGCGGCCCCGGAAATGGTTCCACCGTTCCCCGGAGAAATCAGCGGATTACCTGTTGGTCGAATCGTAAATGAGCGGCCTGCGTCCGAATTCGTTTCGACAAGGCGAATCCCGTAATCCGGAGCATCGATGCTGGTGACCGACTCGAGGCGGATATCGATGCCGCTGTTCTCAATGTCGATGGCTGTTTCGTCGGTGGAGTCGATGACCCCGTCGGTGATGCGTATGAGACGGTTGTTTGCTCCGAAGAATCCGGTACCGGCAGTGGAGGTGATGTCCATATCAACAAAGTTGATCAGACCGGTATTGCCCTGCGCATCAACACCGGCCCCGCCACCGGGATTTCCGGTAGCTCCCAGGATGGTCGCTTCGCCGAAGGAAACTACACCGCTGTTGCTCTGCAGACTGATTGCCGGTACGGCTGCCAGCAGTTCGTTGTTGATCTGGGTGACTCGCCGAGGATCGGTATTACCAAATTCAATCGTGCCGCCGGAGCCACTGATCAGAACACCCTCAGCCAGACGATTATTGACGAGTACTTCACCGAGGAACTCTGTGTTGCCGTTATCAGCGGAGATCATCACCGAAGCGAGGTCAGTGCCGCTAATCCTCGTCGTGCCGGAAGCCCTGAAGAGACTTCCGCTGGCATTGCCCGCCAGCGAAATCCCGCTGCCGTTGGTGCGCTCGGGGGAACCGGCGAGAATGGCAGTGGAGGTGACAGTGATGTCATCCCGGAACTCCACAAGGTTTCCTCCCTGATTGTTAATGACGGAGATCCCGGCTTCAGTGCCGGCACCGGTCTGGTCAGTGAGTGTGACCTCTTCAGCAAAGGTGGTGGTTCCTGATGATTGAGCGATTTCGATCCCGGTTCCGATGCGGTCAACAATATTCACATCGAGGTTGAAGTTAGCCGTACCGGTCAGGCCGTCGATCATGATCCCGGGGCCACCACTTCCGGTAATCGTCAGTCCAGCGAACTGCGGGTTGGAGTTGGAGAATGTGTAATTACCGCCGCTGTTCTGAATCAGTACTGCATTGCCATTGGCATTGCTGGACTCGAGATTATCAATCGTGGCTGATCCTGCGAGATTGTTGCTGATCACCACGCCGGCGCCACCATTATCACGGACGCTGCTGCGATCCATCAGGAATCGCCCCGCCGTCATGTTCTCCACCAGAATTGCAGGCTGAGCAGCGGTGTTGCTGATCGTTCCCAGCAGCAGAGAGTCGGTGGAAGCAAAATTAATATCACCAAAACCACCATCAATATGCAGCAAAGCACCCGAACTGGAACCTGCTGAAATCAGGCTGGTGTTGGAGATGGCAGTAGATCCACGGGTATTCTGCAGCAGCATGGCCGTCCGTCCGGCTCCGGACACGGTCACATCGTTGATCAGAGTGTTGGCTGCCCCGTCACTGAAGATCCCTGTAGTCGCAGGGTTTGTGATGGTGAAGCCGGAGAACTGCGTATTGTCCGCGAGCGAGATGGCCGGGCCGGCCGAGTTGAGCAGATCCGGACGTGCAAGTGTCGGGTCGGCTGCAAAAGTTGGAGACGCAGGCAGTTGCAGCGGTATCTTGTTTCCGAGGGTGAGCACTTCAATGAAGGTCTCCGTATTGCGGCCGGCGACCACCATACCTTCACCAAGGAGCTGCTGACCTGTAATCAGAGAAACGGTGTTCTCAGGGCCGCTGCTGAACGAACTGCCGGCATGTGTGAACACGATGTCCGAACCTGATGCCAGTCCCTGCTGGAGTGACTGATATGGTGCATCAACAGTGCCGAGGAACGGACCGGCGATGTAGTTGCTGTTCACATGGGCGATGCTGAAGGGCAGCCCATTGCTGGCGTTGATCGCCAGCTGGCCCGGCACATCGGCATCCGTTCGGATCGTGACGACATTCAGGCTGCGACGGACAGGATCGCGAAAGCGCTGAATCGCAGACCGTTCGAGGTGTTCCTGGCTTCGAAATCCACCCGCATGAACCACCGCCGTGAAGCACAGATTGGTTCCGAAAGTCTCGTCGTCTGTGAGCTTCAGGCCAAGCTCAAGCCAGCCGCCAACGTCGGACTGCAGCCGAGCCGACCAGCCACCAAACCCTTCAGCGCGATCACCTTCGAAGAAGTATCCACCGCCGAATACGCGGACATCGAATCGCTCGGCAAATTCCCCTGGCAGCAGTACGCCGAATTCGGAGTCAAATCCATTCAGACCTTCGA
>JALRDR010001120.1 GCA_023262145.1 Planctomycetaceae bacterium
GGATTTTATCGCGTACTGCTGGATCTGGACGGTGATGGCAGTTTAACCGGGGCGGGTGATTCGGCGTTCGAGTTTTACCGTGTGTTTGGAGATGCGAACGGAGACCGAGAGGTGAATAATGCTGACCTGACACTGATTAGAGCTCAGATGAATCGTTTCGGCGACAACCTTGATGCGGATATCGACGGGTCAGGTCGTGTCACAGCGGCCGATTTCCTGCTTGGGCGTCGACGTCTTGGTCAGAAGCTGCGGGATTGGTTGTTTAGCTGGCTGGATGACTGATGCGTAATGGCATCGCGTTTACGGTTTGGAGGTCGCTGAATGGTGCCGACCGTGCCGATTTGGCGGTTGAGCGGAAAAACTGTGGTTTTTCTGGCGGAAATCCTCCCGGAAATGGCCTCGTCGTCGCTGATTGTGACTCAGAACTGATCCATAAGTGTCGTAATACAAAAGGATTGGGTGGGGTTCTGGTCTTCCTGGTCAGCCTCCGTCGATTACACTGTGTGGATGCTGGCGTGCCGTGTGCACATTAAGATAAGCACCGGGATCGCTGTTTTGACGGCCTCCCGTAACAATGAAGGTAACTCCCGTGTCCTCGCGGCAGTGGCTGCAAGGACTGCTACTTGGGGGGAATCGTTATGGAATGATCACCAGGAAGATGCGTGCGGGCGCACCGCAGGCGTTTTACCGCGAGTGATTATCAGTCAGGATTCAGTTCGCGATCTGTTCATCGTGGGAGAACTGCAATGAGTTCACCAGACTCGAGGGATGTGCGTCCGGGCCAGTCAGGTCAGGCGGTTAAGAATGGGGCTGTGGTCCCTGCCGATCAGACGATGCTGGAGCCAGTCGGGGCAACGGATTCAGATCATACGCTGGTACCGCAGGCTGCGCCCGCGGTGCAGCAGACGGTGATCGGCTCCGTGGGAGAAACATTTCCGGAAGTTGCAGAGAAAGCGGGTGCTGCTGATCAGCGGACCATGATGGAGGCGGTCACCGGGCCTGCGGAGCCAGGTCCTGTATCTGCGGGTGACGCAACGATTGCTCCCGGAACAGCAGCAGTTCGTTCGTCGGCCGATTCACTGATGAAGACTCGCCAGTTGACACCACCAGAACTGGCGGGGCAGCAGGCTGCGACTGATCCGGGCGCGACTGTGGTGCCTGGGCAACTGAATGCGGAAGCGATGAATCCGGGGGCCACGATTGTGCGCCGACCGGATCTGGAAGATGTCGTAGAGACGCTCGACGGCGGTTTGACCGGTGATGTATCCGGCTTTCCTCGTCCGGATGTTCGTGTCATCGGTGACTACGAGATCCTGACAGAGCTTGGTCGTGGCGGGATGGGGGTGGTCTACAAGGCGCGTCACCGGACCCTGCGTCGTGTTGTTGCGTTGAAGATGATCC
Organism: Planctomycetaceae bacterium; assembly: GCA_023262145.1. Classification (GTDB taxonomy): domain Bacteria; phylum Planctomycetota; class Planctomycetia; order Planctomycetales; family Planctomycetaceae; genus SXXK01. The sequence goes on from JALRDR010001120.1 coordinate 1,402, forward strand.
TTTCCGGTGGACACAACACCAAAGAAACATTGCAGCGGTTCCTGTCAGAAGCCCGAGCGGTTGCGCATCTGCAGCATTCAGGAATTGTGCAGATCTTTGACATTGGAGAACACGACGGTCTGCCGTTCTTTTCGTTGGAATATGTGGAAGGTACGGATCTGCAGAAGGATCTTGATGGTCGTCCGTGTTCACCGCAGCATGCGGCGAAAATGGTAGAGTCTGTTTGTCGTGCCATGCACTACGCGCACCAGAATGGGATTCTGCACCGCGACCTGAAGCCTGCCAACATTCTGCTCAACAGCGCCGGTGAAGCAAAGATCACGGACTTCGGACTGGCGAAGGAGGTCGATGCCGAGGGATCTGCTGCGACCAATGACGGCACGATCATGGGCAGCCCCAGCTACATGCCTCCGGAGCAGGCCCGCGGAGAGCTTAGCGCTGTCTCGGCAAAGTCTGACCAGTATTCGCTGGGGGCAGTGCTGTACCAGATGCTCACAGCCCGCCCGCCGTTTCTGGCGGATCGTCCGTTTGACACCGTCATGCAGGTGATCAACAACGACGCTGTAGCTCCGCGAGATCTGCAGCCGGGGATTCCCGAGGAACTGGAAACGATCTGCATGAAGGCTCTGCAGAAGGAGCAGAGTGCACGCTACGAAAACTGCGAAGAGATGGCCGAGGACCTGCGTCGATTCCAGCGGGGCATCCCCATCCTGGCTCGACCGGTCAGTCGCATGGAGCGAGTCTGGCGGTGGTGTCGACGCAATCCGAAGATCGCAATTCCGTCCGGACTGGCGGGGCTGTTCATTGCTGCAACGGCAGTGATTGCCACGTGGGCGTTCCTTGTGACGTCTGCACAGGCAATGCAGATTGCTGATGAGAAGGAAAAAGTGGAAGAGCAGCGTGATGAAGCTGATAAGCAGCGTGGAATCGCAGTCGCTCAGAAACTCCAGGCTGAAGAAAACGAGGAACTGGCACGCAGGCAGGCCCAGCTGGCGCTTCAGAATATCCAGTATGTCATTACAGAGGTGGACACCAGACTGAAGACCCAGCCGGGAACAGGCGATCTGCGGATTGCGATTCTGGAGGCTGCGTCTGAAAAATGGAATGAGCTGGACGTGGAATTGACCGGCGGCATCCGTGGGGAAGCGATCCCAACGCTGATGGCGCTGCGGCACCTGATAGCCGTTGCTTTTTCTGAGCTGGATCGTCTTGAGGAGGCGGACGCAGAGTTCCAGAAGCTCTTTGCGCTCGGACGCGAGCGAGTTGAACTGAAAGGCAATGATGCGGTCCGCACGAACCAGGCAAAGATCTCCGCTGCCTGGGCCGGGGTCAGGCGGCGCATGGACGCCAATCCGGAAAAGGCTGTTGAACTGCTTCAGGCAGCGATTGAACTGGTGGAGGATTGTCGCCGGGATCCGAAGCCTGAAGAGGGCAGTCCCAGCATCAATGATATTCGGGAATTGCTGGCGGAATTGCATCGACTTCTGGGAGCTGAGTATCTGGAGCAGGGGAACCTGCAGGACACATCGGTTGAATTTCAAAAATCGCTCGATCACATCGCTGCCGTGCTCGCCTCCATTCGTTCCGAAGACGGGTATGACCAGCTGGGCGACAATGAAAAAGATACGCGTACCGCGATGAAGCAGATTACGCATGACAAGGCTGCACTCGGACTGGCGTATATCGCGATCCGCATGGGGCAAACCAAACGTTCGCTGGAGCTTTACAATCAGGCGATTGCTGGCCGTCGAGAAATCTATGATCGACGCAGGGAAATGCTGCCGCTGAAAGTTGAGCTGGCAGGATATCTTGGGCTTTACGGGCAGTCATTGCTGTGGATTGGTGATGTCGAAGGGGCTGCCCCACTGCTGGATGAATCGTTGGAACTGTCACAGGAAATCGTGAATGTTGATCCTGCGAACGCCAACTACAAACGTGCACTGGCAACTGCGCATTACCGCGTTGGAACTTTGCGGGATCTGCAGGGTGAACGTGCTGCGGAAGCAGCAACTCAGTTTGAATCCTCGCGTGCCCTGCATGCTGAGTTGGTGGCCGATTCTGCGGATCGCAAGAATCTTGTCAATCTGATGCTGTCAGCCGCACGTGCTGGCAAGGTGGAAGAGGCCAGAAAACTGATCGATGAGCTGGGAGCGGCCGAAGAAGAGTATGGTGAGTTGCACCTTGAGCGCGCTCGAGCGATTGCTCAACTTGCGCAGCACGCTGCGGACGCTGAGCGCGAGCAACTTGTTGCAGAGGCGGTGGTGGCTGTAGGCCGCGCGGTAGATGAGGGGTACGGTGATCCATTCCGGATTGAAAAGGAACCTGATCTGAGCCCGCTCAGTGATAACGCAGGATTTCAGAAGATTGTACAGGGCATGAAAGCCAAATAGTTGGTCGTTTTGTGCGGCTTGATAGCGTTTTGACGATTATTCCGGTAAACTCATGCCGTTTCTGCCGGATCAGTTGGAGCTTTCGGATTCAGATTTCCTTGTAGAGAGTCAATCTCCTGCAGACGATGAGGTGTGGTTTTGATTACTCGATCGTTGCTTCTTGCTGGTTTCTTCCTTTCGCTGACTGGGGTTGCAGCGCGTGCCGATGTCATTGTGGAGGTGCAGGATGCGACCGTGAGTCCAAACGGCACGGGCTACATTGATATTCTGATCAGCGGCACGGCCTCCGATAATCTGGACTCATTCCAAATCTCTGCGTCGATCACCGGGTCAGTCGCGAATGGTAGTCTTATCTTCTCTGCCGCTCAGCCAGATATCTCTGCAGAAGCTGACTACGTGTTTCTGGGAGATTCCGGTGGATATTCGGGTACTCAGGGAAGTCCCACGACCGACGTGTCTGCCTTCGACGGCACCACTTCTTTCTTAGGTGTAACGCTCACCGGAACAAAGAAACTGGTCGCTCGGTTTGCTTTCGAGCATACAGAGACGGGTGTCTCTGTTGGTGATACCTATACAGTCACGCTCACTGGTGTTGGTACCGATCCATTGAATGACAGCACCTGGTTTGCGGATTCAAGCATTACAGGGTTGACGATTGATCTGGGGGCTTCCGACCTTTCCGGGACAATTACTGTCGCGTCGGCCGTGCCTGAACCCGGTCCGCTGGTGCTCCTGGGGCTGAGCGTGTGTGTGGGCGGCGGCAGACACCTGCTGCGTCGCCCTAAGCAGCCAACACAAGTATAGGATGGTCTGTAGCTGAGTGGACTTTGCGGCGGGGGGCTCCCCGCCGTTTTTGCGTCAGGTGTTCCGTCACAGATTCTGTGTGCTTGATGGATGAGCACGCTTCACGATCAGCGTGCCTGATCGACTCATGCGATTGAGCGATTCCTGCGCACGCCGGGCTGAGTATCTGGCGAACTGCGCGCTGCCTGCCGTTCCGGAGCACTCAGCGACTGGTTCACCGCAGAATCGCAGATCCGCGCCGCACTCAGTCGCTGTTCCTGGAGTCCTC
>JALRDR010001134.1 GCA_023262145.1 Planctomycetaceae bacterium
TCACTCGCTGCCTTTTCCGGATTCAGCAGTGCTCTGCGCTGATCGGCATATTCTCGCGAAATCAGTTGCTGTACAGGAATTCTGGCAAAATCCGGATCCGCATACAGCCGAGCACGGTCCTCGAAAGCCAGCTTCTTCGCCTCAATGAACAGGTGAGCATGCTGAGGACTGCCGAACCCCGCTGCCTTGAAGTCCCATGGTTCGAGCACATTGAGCATCTGCAGTGCCGCAATCCCCTGTCCGTTCGGGGGCAGCTCCCAGACTTCAACCCCACGATAACTGACCGACACTGGCGTCACCCATTCAGAACGATGTGCTGCCAGATCTGCGGCAGACAGCCATCCGTCATGCTGTTTGATAAACTCCGCAATCACATTTGCAGTATGCCCACGATAGAACTCGTCGCGGCCGTTTCTGGCAATTCGCGACAAGGTTGCAGCCAGTGCCGGATTTCTGAAAATATCCCCCTTTGCAGGCGCAGTTCCTCCGGGCATAAACACATCTGCAAATCCAGGCTGATCCTGAAGAGCACGCCCGCCGGACTTCCAGTATCCCGCGATGATTTCACTTACCGGAAACCCCTCTTCTGCATAGCGAATTGCAGGCGTCAGAACCTGCTGCATTGGCAGCTTGCCGAATCGCTGGTGCAGACTGAACCAGCCGTCCACGCAACCCGGCACCGAAACTGGCATTACCCCGAGGGACGGTACTGTAGTGAGATTTCGACTGCTGAACTGTTCCAGCGTCAGCGTTGCCGGCGACCTCCCGCTGCCGTTCAGCCCGTGTAGTTGCTGCGATTCTGCGTCCCAGACAATGGCAAACAGATCTCCACCGATCCCGCAGCCAGTAGGCTCCATCAGCCCCAGAACTGCGTTTGCAGCGATTGCAGCATCCACCGCAGATCCCCCCTGCCGCAGAATATCGAGCGCTGCCATGGTGGCTAGTGGCTGACTGGTCGCTGCCATCCCATGACGAGCGATGACTTCAGACCTCGTCGCAAACGGGAGCCCGAACGGGCGATCTTCACCTCGACATTCTCCCCCAATGATATGCAGCAGAATCAGAGCAATTGAGCATAATCGGAGTGACATTAAGGGCGTCTCCTGTGGTGAACAGACACAAGCTTCAGTTTTTGATGAGCTGGCAGCAGCAGAGAATCAGGTCTTGTCTGAGAACCCGCAGAGAATAGACTTTCGCGGCAGATTCCGGAACCGTTCACTGCACAGCAGCAGTTGTGGAACCCCGCTCCGTTCGAACGTGCACCATTCACCTGCCCGTTGCAACTCATACTCCTGCTGCCACAAGAGCGACGGTCGATTTCAGACATTATCTGTATCTCATGGCAGAAAGCGCAAAGTCTTGGCACACACTGAGAGCGACCGCGAAGACCTGATTCGTGAAGCGATTGCGCTAAGCCCGCGAGCCGAACTGCAGGTTCCCCGGTTCACGGTTCCGGTCACAGTGGGGTTCCGCAGCGACGGTGCATGCAGCCTGTTTTTCGGACAGGACCCGGTGTATCAATTCGATGCTGCCGGGGGACTGCGGCGAGCCTATGTCACAGGGCTGCTTTTTCGCAGCCAGGGCGATACGCTGGCACAGCTGACCCGCATGCGGACGACCGAGCAGACCATCCTGCAGCGTGTCGACCTGGAACCTGCAGCACTGCACGAATTCCGTCAGCAGATGACAGAGACGCTGCAGTTGCTGGCAGCATGCCTGGCAGCAGAAACCGTGGTCATTCAGCGTAGCCATCCGGAACATGCCATGATCCTCCCGCAGCTGCAGCAGTCATTGTCGCTGATCCTGAACGCAGAGCCCTGGCTTTCCCGACCAGTCAACCGGGTTCGCTGACCCAGCAGCCGCTGCCCCCCGGCCGATTCTGTTGCTAGATCGCCTCCGGCAACTGGAACTCCTGCGGTAGAAGTGAAACAATGCCCGTCGTTGCGGTTTGGCTCGCAGCTCGCTCTTCTGCAATTGTTGATTCAAGTACTGACCGACCGGAGCATTCTGTCATGAACCTGATTCCTGCGTTCACGATCTGCCTGACACTCTTCCTTCAGGCTGCTGACCCTCCGGCACTTGTCAGCACAATTGAACAGCAGCGTGGTGGTCGCCACTGGATCGATCAGCCGACAGAACCTCCCCGAAGTCCTGCGGAGTCAGCGTCACTGCTGGCGATTGAACCGGGCTACCGGATTTCTCTGGTTGCCGCAGAGCCGCTGGTGGTCGATCCGGTGGCCATCGATTTCGATCAGCAGGGTCGCATGTTTGTGGTGGAATACTGTGACTACCCCGTTGGCCCCGTCGATGGCTCCGAGCGCGCACTTTCACGAATCGTGATGCTGACAGATGAAGATGGGGACCATTCCTGGGACAAACGCACAGTGTTCGCGGAAGAACTGCGTTTCTGTCACAGCCTGCTGTGTCTGCCTCACGGTATCCTGGCCTGTACGGAATCCGCGATTGTGTTTCTGCCTGATCAGAACAATGACGGCATGGCAGATGCCGTTGAAACATGGTTTGAAGGCTTTACACCTGCGCATCCACAGATGCAGATTGGCTGTCCCAGAATTGGCCTCGATAACTGGATTTACCTCACCTACGGCCAGGGCAATGTGCGTTGTGTCCGGCCCGGCTTCGAAACTGCAGAACCGGTTACAATTCCGCGGGTTGATTTTCGATTTCATCCGCAGACCATGCAATTTGAAGCGGTTGCCGGAGCGGGACAGTTCGGCAACACAATCGACTGCTACGGGCACCGTTTCTTCAGTTCCAACCGCAATCCGATCATGACCGACCTGTACACACTGCAGCAGGTTGCCGCGAACCCGCTGGCGGGGGTGAGAACAGGCCACATCAATGTCGGCCCGTTCGGGGAACAGACACGCGTCTACCCCCGCGTTGCCATGAAGAGCAACTGGCTGGCCCATGCGGGAACCCACACCTCCGCCTGCGGTGTGACGGCCTGCCGCAGCCCATTGTTCGGCGCGGATTCCCTTTCCAGCGTGTTCGTCTGCGAGCCGGTCGGGCACCTTGTTACACGCAGCGTTGTGCAGCCGGATGGGGCCGGGCTGACCGCAGTACGGGCTCGAGCCGAAGCAGATTTCCTCACTTCCACCGATACCTGGTTTCGTCCAGCCAGTCTCACCACCGGACCGGACGGAGCCATCTATCTGGCGGACATGTACCGACTCTGGGTGGAGCATCCCAAATTTGTGCCTGACGATGTTGCTGCGAGAATGGACTGGCGCGCGGGTGAAGACCTTGGTCGCATCTGGCGCATCACTCCTCAGGGCTCACCGCACCATATACCCTTCACATCGCCACAGTCGCCTGCCGATGCTGTGCAGCTGCTGAAAAGTTCCAATGGCTGGCAGCGAACACTGGGCCAGGCATTGCTTGTTTACGGTGAACATCAACAGCTGGCAGACTCAATCCGCGCGATTCTGCATGGCTTCACAGAAGGTCACTACTCCGGGCTCAGTCGTCTGCACGCCATGTGGACACTGCATGGTCTGGGGCAACTGTCTGCTGCAGATCTGCAGGCTGCCGCAACTGATACATTTGCTCCCCTGCGGAGAGACGCTGCACGTCTGCTCGCAGCTGCGCAGCCTGTTGATAAATCCGCATTATTGCAGCTGGCCACCGATACGGATGCAGAAGTCCGACTGCGTGCAGTGAGCGAACTGCAGGGAAGTACATCACTGCTGACACCGGCCCAGCTGGCTTACGCCGTAACCGCAGATCCTTATCTGCAGCAGGCCTGGCTGATGCATCATCCGAACGCAGCAGCAGCTGTGCTCAACGCCGTCGTTTCAGCCCTGCTGGAGCAGGACGCACCTGCCGTTGCAGACTACTCAGAATACACCCGTCTGCTCGCACTGAATGCCGCCGCCAACGCAGACGAATCACAGTTTCAGGTGCTGCTCAGCCAGCTCTCACGCGGATCAGATCAACTGACCTGGTGGAAGGCGGCTGTTGTCGCAGGAATCACCTCCGGACTGCCACGCCGCAGTGACAAGCTGATCCCCGCATCATTGACTGCACTGCTGGAATCTCCCCCTGATCGCCTGAGGAGCGGCGTGGCGGAGTTACAGCAGGTGATTTCCAATGCAGCCACTCTGGCCGTCGACCGCACGGCACGCACAGAGGATCGAGTTGCGGCTGTCTCACTGCTGCAGGGGGCAGCTGCTGACCTGCAGAGCGAGGTGATTCAGGCATTGCTGGTGGCCGGCGAATTCTCCGATTGCCAGACAGCTGCAGTGGAAATTGCTCGGAACAGCCGCGAGGTGTCCCTGAAGCTGCAGGTCCTTGCCAGCTGGGACCTGCTCGCTCCGGCTGCTCGTACTGCAGCAGTCTCAATGTTGCTGGCAAACCCGGAAACCCTGTCGGCAACGCTCGAAGCGATGGCTGCCGGGCAGATTTCCCCGGCTGTTGTCACGGTGGACCAGCGTCTGCTGCTGCTCAAACACCCCCAGCCGGAGTTGCGTGCTGCAGCAGAGCAGCTGTTCGGAGGGGCCGTCTCAGCCAACCGGCAGCAGGTGGCAACGGTCTATCAGGCAGCACTTGAGCATCAGGGGAATGCAGACTCCGGCGCAGTCATTTTCAGAAAGGTCTGCAGCCGTTGTCATCGAATCGGCGGCGAAGGGCACAACGTGGGCCCGGACATCAGTGACACGCGAGCACGTGCGGCCGATGCTCTGCTGTACGATATTCTGGACCCCAATCGTCGCGTGGACCCGCAGTACAGCGAGTACGTCGTCGTTACCACAGAAGGACTTCTGCTCAACGGTCTGCTGGTTGCCGAAACAGACACCGAAATCACACTTCGCCAGCCAGAGGGGCGACAGCAGACACTTGCTCGAGATCAGATTGAGGAAATGCGGGTGACCGGAAAATCGCTCATGCCGGAAGGCCTTGAGAAAGATGTGACGGTGGAACAGATGGCCGATATTATCGCGTTTCTGCGTTCCGCTGAGCCGGGTCGTGTTGACTGAATGGAGCGGACGATACCATTCCGGAAATTCTGCCCTCAGTCACTCAACTTCCAGTGCGAATACCGCCCGTCGGGTCCGAATTCACAGCCCAGGCGAAGATGTGCGAGCAACGGAGACCGGGTATGGCTCAACGCCGCGTTCGATTAAGCCAGCGCGCTTTTCACGGCGGATACGCAGTTGTTCTGGCAGATCGTCTTCGATTGGCGCTTGTGGTTCGTTGCTCATAGTGGCGTGAGTCTACCTATTAGATATTTCGCTCGTGGATCAGGCGCAGGCCGATAAGCGTGAGATCAGGCTCATGCTCATCAATAGTTTCAGCAACGCCAATAATCAAAGGGGCGAGGCCGCCGGTGGCAATAACAGTTGGAGCTTGGTCATAACTCTCTGCCAATTCGGCGGTGATGCGATCGACCAAACCATC
>JALRDR010001171.1 GCA_023262145.1 Planctomycetaceae bacterium
GAGCAATCTCGACCGGCCGTTCCTGTTCTCCGCCAGTTCCGGTCCGCTGGGTGCGATGATTTTTCAGGGGCATCGAGGCATTCACGCGACTGCTGCTGCGCTCCCGGAGCGGCGACTGGATACGCCGTGGGTGATCGGGCAGCAGGGGAATTTTGATGCTGAATACTGGGATGGCACATTGTCGCTGCTGATGGTGTTTTCGCGGCAGCTCAACGTGGAGGAGCAGGAACTGCTGCGAGGCGTACTTCTGCAGCGTTACGACCTGCCGGCTGACCGCGAATCGCCGGTTGAGCCGGCTGAGCTGACACCGCGGGGCCGAGCGGTCGCATCGCTTTGCCTTGTGCTGATGAATTCCAATGAATTCCTGTTCATTGACTGAACCTGCTGGCGACGGGTGGCAAGTCGTTCAGCTCAGCTGAAACAACTGGCAGGCATTCCGCGTCGTCAGTTCCGCCATTTCTGCTGCGGACATTTTATGTACGTCGGCGAGGACTTCATTCGTCATCGCGGTAAAGGCGGGTTCATTTCTTTTTCCGCGTTGTGGCTGAGGAGCGAGGTAAGGAGCATCGGTTTCCACCAGCAGCCGATCGAGGGGAATTGCGGCTGCTGTCGCTCTCAGTTCTTCATTCCTGCGGTAAGTGAGCATACCGCTGAAGGAGATGTGCAGACCCATCTCCAGACAGATCTCTGCGGTTCTGCGGGAGCCGCAGAAGGAATGCATGACACCTGCATAGGGACAGCCATCAGCTTCTTCCTGAAGGAGTGATATGACGTCCTCTTCTGCGTCACGGCAGTGCACAACGAAAGGCTTGCCGGTTTCTCGTGCGAGCGCGATGTGTCTGCGAAAGAAATCCTGCTGGATATCGATGGGCACATCTTTCCAGTAGCGGTCGAGCCCGGTTTCTCCCACCCCGACAACAGAGGGAAGCTGAGCCATTGTGCTGATCAGTTCCCAGTCGTTCGGGGCGGCTTCCAGTGCATAGTTCGGGTGAATTCCGACAACGGGGGCCACGATCGGATGTTGTGCTGCAAGCTGCAGCACCGCCTCACTGCTGCTGCGACTGACTCCGATCGATACGATTCGCGTCAGACCGATCTCGCCTGCCCGCAGCAGCACGTCGCTCAGATCCTGCTGAAAAGCATTGGCGTCCAGATGGCAGTGAGTGTCAATCAGTTTCAGAGTCATCGGTGCATTGTCCGGTGGAAGTCGTGGAACCTGAACGGGGCGGGAATACTGATCACTCACCCTGTGTGATGCAGCTCAGCAGCCTGCCGTCAATTACGGTTCCGCCTGGAAGTTCCTTCAGTCTGGTAAGGACGCGGATGACAGCTGTTTCATCTGCGGGGAGTCCCAGTGACTGCAGATGGTGCATGACAGCCCGTCGTCCGCTGTGTCTTCCAAGGACAAGACTGATGTCCGGACCGCCCACAAGCTCTGGTCTGTATGGCAGGTAAGTATCGGGGTTCTTGAGCAGACCATCCTGGTGAATGCCTGCTTCCGTGGCGAATACATTCGCTCCACCGACGGGCTTCATGCGTGGCACAGCGATCCCGGTGAGTTGTTCTACCAGACTGCACAGGGGGGCCAGCTTTGTGGTGTCGATGCTGTGTTTTCTCTGGTACTGGTCTGCATGCAGCGTCAATGCCATGACGACTTCTTCAAGGGACGCATTTCCGGCGCGTTCTCCGATTCCATTTACGGTGCATTGCACCACATTGGCACCAGCCGCGATGCCTGCGAGCGAATTGGCGGTCGCCAGTCCCAGATCGTTATGGAAGTGAACAGCCAGCAGGGCCCGTTCAATATTCGGCACATCGTCCTGAATCATGCGGATCACGTCATGCGTTTTTTCAGGTGTCAGAAGGCCGACAGTATCCGGAAAACCGACGGTGGTGGCACCAGCGGAGATAGCCTCCTTGTAGCACTGACAGAGAAAGTCCGGTTCGGTACGACTGGCATCTTCCGGGCTGAACGCAACGATGCGGAATTTTTCAGCTGCGTAGCCGACGGAATTCGTGATCAGCTGGAGTACCTCAGAGCGACTTCGTCCCAGCTTGAATTCTCGATGCAGCGGGCTGGTACCACAGAACAGACTGACTCCACGCTTATGGTCAGGAAGTCCATCAAGTGCCTCATCGGCAATGTCAATATCTGAATGCAGTGTGCGGCAGAGTGCGGTCAGGACAGGTTTGCGAATACAGGCAACCATCATCCGTATGGCTTTGACATCAGCATCAGAACTGGCAGGGAATCCGGCATCAAGCGAATGGACACCGGCCTCTTCCAGTGCCCTGGCAATGCGAAGTTTCTGTTCTGGTTCCAGAGTAGCGCCTGGCATCTGTTCCCCATCGCGCAATGTGGTGTCGCTGATCAGAATGCGACCGCTGCGGCGATGAGCCTGAATGATGGTCTCGCGAACCCGATCCTCAATTTTTTTGCGCAAAGATTTCATTGATTGCCGTTCAGTTGTTGAATTGAGGATGCGGACGATTGATGAAGCCGACGCGGGCTGGTGTGCAGGGGCGATCGCTGTTACTGGTCGGTATCCTCGGACCGTCGACCTCGGCGACTGCCTTTGCCGGCAGTCCGGGAGCCAATTGAAGACCGATTGCGAAGGATATGGTGATAATGCTGAGCAAAGCGGTGAGCTTCATCACGTACATACTGCAGCAGGCGCAGCCCGAATGCATGTCTGCTCAGACGCAGTGGTTCTGACTGACCTGGCACAAAGACTTCTTCCTCGCGCTTGGCCAGGGAGATTGTACGTGGTGGGCTGACACCAAGCATGTCAAACGTTTCCATCACCGCGTTCAGTTGTCCCTTGCCACCATCGATCAGCAGCAGGTCGGGGAATGGATTTTCATCTGCGGCATTGCCGCTGAAACGGCGACTGATGACTTCCCGCATGGATGCAAAGTCATCGACGCCTTCCACTGTACGGATGCGATATCTGCGATAGCCCGGTTTGAAGGGCAGGCCATCGATAAACTGCACCAGTGACGCCACCGTGTCGCTGCCCTGCAGATGCGCGATGTCCAGCCCCTCAATCCGACGAGGATCAGCATCCAGTCTGAGGATTTTTCGGAGCCCGGTCATGCCCTTGCGTGGGTCGATGTAGAACACTTCCGGCTGGGCATGGCTTTCCAGATCTCCGCGCAGCCTGAGATTCTCCAGGGCCTTGATTTCGTCGCGGAGCCGACCGGCTTTTTCGAACAGCAGCTGAGCAGAAGCTTCCTGCATTGCCTGCTGCAGTTCCCGCAGCAGGCCCTGGCGGCCACCGTCCAGGAAGATTCTGAGTTTTCGAATGTCTTCCCTGTAGTCTTCACGGCTGATTCGCAGGTTGCATGGGGCGGTGCACTGGTTGATGCTTGCCAGCAGGCAGGGACGAAACCACCGCCACCGCTGATCATTCTCTTCAATGTCCAGACTGCAGGTGCGAAATCGAAAGATTCGCTGCAGAACGGAGATTGTACCACGCAGTTGACCGGCACTGGTGAACGGCCCGTAGAGTCGCACACCGCTGGAACGTGGCTGTCGAGTGAACTCCACGCGAGGAAAGTCCTCCCGAGTAGTAATCTGCAGGTAAGGAAAGGTCTTGTCGTCCTTCAGGAGCGAATTGAAACGCGGCTGGATGTCCTTGATCAGCCGTGACTCCAGCAACAGGGCATCAACTTCACTTTCAGCTTCGATGTAGTCGATATCAGCGATCTCAGGCACCAGGTCGGCGGTTCGGCGTTCGCTGGCAGCAGCTGCCGTAAAATAGCTGCCGGCTCGACTGCGCAGGTTTACAGCCTTGCCCACGTAAATGACTCGGCCCTCCTGATCTTTCATCAGATAAACACCGGGTGTCGTCGGGAAGGTGCGAACCTTACGGGCGGGCGTCATCGCTGCGGGCTGGTCGTCATCTGCATGAGATTCATTCACGTGCGACCGATTCCTTGGGCAGATAATCCGTGGGAGATGCAGCCGGAACTACGCGCCGGCAGGGAGACAATGGCAGAGGTTGGTTCTGACGTTCAGGAGGAGTGCGGAAAATATGCGGTCGGCAGGGCAAGCGGAATGTCAGGTCAGAACAGCATTCGATGAGAAACCAAAAGTGAAACTTACGTCTTTTCCATGTTGTTCTCGTTGAATTTCAGGGGGCTTTTCGTAGTGTAGCCTGAGGGTTCGGTTGTCGAAACGGGGAGTTTCGGCTGTCCGATGACAGACACAATTCTGAAAGGCTGGGTTCCATGGCATTTGTTCGATCTCTCAGTACTCTGGTACTGATGGCTTGCGTTTCTCTGGTAATTGGCTGTGGTGGCGGTGAAGCGACCACTGACGACGGTCCGGTAGACGTTCCGGTAACTGGTTCCGGCGTACTGGGCGGTGCTCCTGCTGTGGAAGAAGCAGCAGGCGAAGAAGCAGCTGGTGAAGAAGCTGCAACTGAAGAAGCGGCTGGCGATGCAGCTGCAACGGAAGAGGCAGCAGGCGAAGAAGCTGCAGAATGATTTCACGTGTTTCGCTGACGTGCCTGACTGATTAGTCAGCTGCCGCGTCATGCGGAACCAGAAAAACGCCCGTTGTTTGCCAACGGGCGTTTTTTCTTGCGCTGCTGGAATGCTCCGCCAGCCGCAGCAAGCAGGTGAGCTACGCAGATAATCAATCTGGTCAGCGTACTGCTCCGCGGGAGGCGAGCAAACTGAGTTGCATCATGGATTCATTCAGCCGAATCCATCCCCGAATCCCCGCTGGCGCTGCTGCCGGCAGTCTTTTTCCGAGCAGTGGTTTTCCGAGCAGTCTTCTTGGGGGCAGTTTTCCTGGTGGACGTTTTCTTTTTTGCTGCTTTTTGCGTCGTAGTTGACTTCCCCGTCGCCTTCTTTCCCGCTGTTTTTCCGCGTTTTCCGCCGCCTTTGGCTGCTCTTTCGGAAAGCCAGTCCAGTGCCTGTTCAAGGCTGATGGTTGCCAGATCCATGTCCTTCGGGACCGTGGCGTTGACTTTCCCGTGCTTGACGTAGGGGCCATAACGACCCTCAAAGATCTGCACGGGGGCTTCATCCTCGGGGTGGTTGCCAAGTTCGCGAAGTGGTGTCGGGGCGGCTCGCTTACGAGTGTTCCGAAGCATTTCTACTGCGACTTCCATGGGGACATCGAGCACATTCCATGTCCGGCCTTCGTGTTCAATCGTGTGCGAACGGCGATCAAAACTTGCGAAGACCTTGTCGTGCGTCACATAGGGACCAAATCGGCCAATTCCTGCATTGACGACTTTTTCTGTTACGGGGTGACGCCCGATTCGACGCGGCAGCGCCAGCAGTTCCATTGCCGTAGGCAGGTCCAGCGACTCCGGGTCGAAACAGTTGGGAATGCTGCAGCGTTTGGGCTTTGGTACTTCTTCCGTGACTTCGCCAAGCTGCAGGTAGGGACCGAATGGTCCGCGCATGCTGTACACAGGCAGACCTTCTTCCGGGTGCATTCCAAGTGCCGACGGTCCACGTTGTTTGTCGGCAATCAGTTTTTCTGCCACTTCGTTGGTGATTTCCCCGGGAGCGATGGTGTCAGGAATGGAGGCCGTGACCTTCTCATCCCCGTCTTCTTTCTCGAAGAATGGTCCGTAACGGCCGACTCGGACAGTCGCATCAAGTCCGTCGATAGTCAATGTGCAGGCATCACGCGGGTCAATATCTCCTTCCCGCTGACGAACCTGTTCATCCAGCCCATCATTGCCGCTGTAGAAGGTTCTGAGGTAAGGCAGACGTTCGGCTGAACCAGTCGCGATGTCATCCAGTTGCTGCTCCATTCCAGCAGTGAACCCAAGGTCGACAAGGTTCGGGAAGTAGCGTTCCAGGAGTCGGGTAACTGCCATTGCGGTGAATGTTGGCACCAGCTGATTGCCGTTTTTTCGAACGTATCCACGATCCTGAATCGTGCTGATAATACTCGCATAGGTACTCGGACGACCGATCCCCTCGGCTTCCAGCGTGCGCACCAGAGTTGCTTCTGTGTATCTGGCCGGCGGCTTGGTTTCGTGACTCAGTGCTTCCACCGACTGTGGCTGTACCGATTCGCCTTCAGACATTGCGGGGAGCGGGGAATCCTGATCTTCAATTGCTGCGTCAGGATCGTCAGAGCCCTCGACATAGGCCCTGAAGAATCCTGGGAATTCGACAGTTCGCCCCGATGCACGAAATTCTGCATCGTCAACGGTGACAGTTACCGTATCGAAACGCAGTTGTGCCTCAGCCATCTGGGTGGCAACAGTGCGTTTCCAGATGAGCTGATAGAGGCGGAACTCAGGACCGCCCAGACCAAGTTCTTCAGCGGTTCTCATCTGAGTGCCAGCTGGCCGAATGGCTTCGTGTGCTTCCTGAGCGTTCTTGGTTTTGCCTTCATAGAAACGCGGTGAATCAGGAACATGGTCTTTACCGTAAAGCGATTGTGCTGATTTACGAGCAGCGTTAATGGCAGTCTGAGAAAGATTTACTGAGTCGGTACGCATGTAGGTGATGTATCCACCTTCATACAGACTTTGGGCAATACGCATCGTGAGTTGTGCTCCCCAACCAAGACGAGAACCAGCATCTTGTTGCATTGTTGAAGTAGTAAAGGGAGGTTTAGGACGTTCCGTGCGTGGTGAATC
>JALRDR010001186.1 GCA_023262145.1 Planctomycetaceae bacterium
GCATCGTGCTGACCCGGCCTGCGCTTCGTGTCATGATCGCATTGACCCGGTCGGATTTGCGCTGGAGAATTTTGATGCCGTAGGACGCTGGCGGGAGCTGGAGCAGGAACAGCCGGTGGACGTGAGTGGTGGGCTGCCGGATGGGTCGCGTTTTGATGGGGTGTCCGGTCTGGAAATTGCCCTGCTGCAGCGGCCCGATTTATTCACGCGGACGCTCACCGAGAAGTTGCTGGTGTTCGCTCTGGGCCGCGGGCTGACTCCGGAAGACGGGGCTGCTGTACGGCAGATTGTGCGAAATGCGGCGACGCAGGAATATCGTTTTTCAGCAGTCGTGCAGGGTATTGCTGCCAGTGTTCCATTTCGCCTGCGTCAGGCTGCAGCTGGTGCCACGACAGCCAACGTTCAGGAATAATTTCAGAGGGGCTTGCCATTCATGTTTGTATCACGAAAACACCTGCCGCGGCGAACGGTGCTGAAGGGCGCCGGAGTGTCACTGGCGCTGCCGCTGCTGGATGCGATGATTCCTTCACTGACAGCTACCGAACGCACAGTCGCCAGTGCTGATCGGTTGCGACGTCTGGGGTTTGTGTACATCCCGATGGGTTGCGATCACAGCCGCTGGACACCGGCGACAACCGGAACGCTGCAGGAGCTGACTCCTATTCTGAGTCCCTTTGAGCCGGTGAAGCAGCACATCTCAGTGCTCAGCCAGCTGGAGCTGCGAAACGCCTACCCCGGGACCCACGCCACGTCCAACGCTTCCTTTCTGAGTGCGGCCACGGCGCGGCGCACGGAAAGCACCGATTACTTTCTGGGAACGACGGTGGATCAGATTGCCGCCAGTGTCCTGGGAAAGGATACCCAGCTGCCTTCGCTGGAACTGTCGATGGATCTGATCGCGGCGGTTGGCCAGTGCGATAACGGGTATGCCTGCGTGTACCAGAACTGTCTGTCGTGGTCATCACCCACCACGCCGCTCCCCCCGGAAGCACATCCGCGAATTGTGTTTGAGCAGCTTTTCGGTGAGGGTGGCAGCCCGGCAGATCGCAAAGCTGCGCTGCAGCGGCGGGCCAGTCTGCTGGATGCGGTGCGTGATGAATTTGTGCGACTGAAGAATACGCTCGGCCCGGCAGATCAGCAGCGGATCACTGAGTATCAGGATGCCGTGCGTGACGTGGAACGTCGCATCCAGCGTGCGGAGGCAGGAGTATCCGACAACATCCTGCCGGATCTGGATCGGCCAGTCGGTGTGCCGGCGGCTTATGGGGAACACGCCCGGCTGATGTTTGACCTGCAGAAGCTGGCATTACAGGGCGATCTGACGCGAGTCATTACCTTCCAGATGGCACGCGAGACCAGCAATCGGACGTACCCGGAAATCGGGATCACAGAGCCGCATCATCCGCTCACGCATCACGGCAACGATCCGGACAAGATCGCCAAAGTGGCGGAGATCAACCGCTTCCATGTTTCCCTGTTTGCAGACTTCCTGAAGCAGCTGCAGGAGATTCCCGAGGGCGACGGCACACTGCTGGATCATGTGCTGTACATGTACGGCAGTGGGATGGGCAATCCGAACCTGCATGACCATCTGAACCTGCCGATTGTGGTGGCCGGCGGTGCTGCCGGACGGATCCAGGGTGGTCAGCATCTGGACTTCGGCAAACCGACACCGCTGGCCAACCTGCACCTGACCATGCTGGATCGCGTGGGGATTGAACTGGAACGGTTCGCGGACAGCACCGGGAAAGTGAAGCAGTTGTTTGAACCGGTTTCGATCTGACTTCGAAGTATCCGTGGAGTGAACCTGATGTGGGATCAAATCCGGAAATTGCTGCGACCGTGGTTTGTCGGCGGGCTGCTGGCTGCAGGCGGACTCCTGTTGGCGTGCCTGCCGCCGGTTTCCTCAGACGATGCGGCTGCAACGCCGCTGGTCAATGCCGCCGAAGCGGGACGAATGCAGGAACTTGCCGGGCTGCTGGCCGCCGGTCACGACGTGAATCAGACGCAGCCCGATGGAATGACGGCCCTGCACTGGGCCGTGTGGCACGGTGACGTGGGAGCGGTACGGCTGTTGCTCCAGGCCCGGGCCGATGTGAATGCCGCAACGGAGTATCAGGAGCGTCCGCTGGCTCTGGCCTGTGAAGCGGGAGCGGCGGAACTGGTAAGAGTGCTGCTGCAGGCGGGGGCCGATGTGGAGTCGACTCGAGCGGGGCGTGAGACGCCGCTCATGACTGCAGCTCGCACCGGCAATGCTGATGTTGTGACACAGCTGCTTGCTGCCGGAGCGGATGTGAATGCGCGGGAGCAGAATCAGCAGACGGCAGCAATGTGGGCGGCTGCGGAAGGCAACACAGCGGCGGTTCTGTTGCTGGCGGACGCTGGCGCTGACCTGACTACTCCGTTAAGCAACGGCTGGACACCACTGTTCTTTGCGGTTCGGGAGGGACGGACGGAAACCGTGCTGGCGCTGCTGCAGCGGGGGCTGGATGTGAATGCTCCGATGAGCGGAGAGAAACGCAATCGCGGCCCGAACCCATTACTGCTGGCAGTGACGAACGGTCACTTTGAAACGGCGGCGGCATTACTGGAAGCCGGAGCTGATGCGAATCTGCAGCCGGCTGGTCATGCGGCGTTGCACGCGATCACTTGGGTGCGAAAGCCGGTTCGCGGTGACGGTGATCCGCCGCCGGTGGGTTCCGGATCGCTCGGTTCGCTGCAGTTTGTGCGTCGACTGATCGAGTACGGAGCAGATGTGAATCTGCGGCTGGAAAAGGGCCGTTCGGGGTTTGCTGATTTTACAACCACCGGATGTACAGCCTTCGTCCTGGCTGCTCAGACCGGCGACCTGCCTCTGCTGGAGCTGCTGCTCGAACTGGGAGCGGATGCGACGATTCCGAATGTGGATGGATCAACGGCGATGCTGGCGGCGGCAGGCATCGGCGATCTGGGCAGCGGGCTGGAGGCGGCCGGGACTGAGGAACAGGCGATTGCAGTGATCGGGAGACTGCTGGAACTGGGACTGGACCTGAATGTGGTCGATGCCAACGGTGAGACCGTGGTGCATGGAGCTTCGTACCAGAACTGGCCGAAGCTGATTCATGAGCTGGTGCAACGCGGCGCTGACATTGGCACGTGGAATCAGTCAAACCGCTGGGGCTGGACACCGCTGATCATTGCGCATGGTTACCGTGAAGGCAACTTTCGCCCGGATACCGCGACGATTGTGTGTCTGGAACAGATCATGCGCGACCGCGATGTTCCGGTCCCGAAGGATCCGGGCAAGGACGTACAGGCAAATCAGCAGAGCTGGGACAAGAAGCCGCCACAGCCTGCTGCACAACGGAAGCCGGTGGCACAGCCGCCCGTGAGGGGGAAGGGACCTGCGGAGAAGTCGGCGAAGCAGCAAGGGGATTCTGTGAACAAACCGGTCGCCGCGTCAGAACCAGCTGCGAATAATTCGTAGGCAGGCGGCGGTATGCGGGCCGTGGGGTGCTGTTGGCGGCGTTCGGGCCCCGCACATCCCTGCCGGTTCCGTTCTGGCTGCTCAGTTCTGACACAGGGAGTGTTCTGCGATGTCATTGACACTGCGTTGTCTGCTGTTGTTGTCGTGTATCGCGTGGTGCGTTACGGCAGATGCCGGCGTGGATATTCGCAAGGGCGGTTCCATCGTGGCTCGCGTTGACGATGACGGCAGCGTCCGTGTCAGGGGCAGCATCGTGGGAAGATTCGATGCCAGTGGCGACATCCGCGTCCGCGGCAGCATTGTGGGCCGGATTGACAGCGACGGGACGATTCGCCGCAGCGGCAGTATTGTGGGCAAGGTAGACGCACGCGGTGATGTGCGAATTCGAGGCAGCATCGCGGGGCGAGTAGACGACAGTGGAGACGTTCGCAAGGGCGGTTCGATCATCGGCGCCGCCCGCGGCCTTTCCAAACCGCGAGCGGCGGCACTGTTCTTCTTCGATTTCATCTCGCTCTGAGCAGGGTCTGCTTGTTCCTGACATCGGCTGACGAAGCTCAGGGCTCGGACGGTTCATGAAACGCGATATTGCGATACAGATGGCGGATCTGTTCACCGTAATGATCGCGAGGCAGGAAGCGCAGCAGCGCGTAGCGTTCAATCAGCGCGACCGTCTGTCTGCTGTCAGACTGGAGTCCGTAGTGCCGCCCCAGCATTGTGATTTCGCAGGGCTTCAACTGTGCTCGAACCAGACGCATGTAGCGTTGCCGATCAGCGACATTGCTGTTGTCGGTAAAGCGGAGTGATTTTTTCAGTGTGCGAATGTAATGCGACAGGCGTGTTGCCTGAGCGGTATACCATGCGGCGTAGTTCTCCGCAGTGATGGTGTTCTCCGCGTTTGCCTGCTGCAGCTGTTGCATGAGTTCGGTCAGGTGCAGCGTTGCCTGGATCTCGCGGAGCAGACGCAGCGTTGCGAAGAACGTGTTTTCGAAGGTCTGCTGCAGGGACTTTTTCTGCAGCCCCATTTCTTCGCGCTGTTCCTGCATCACTTTGCGTGTGAGCTGCAGTTCATCGCGCTGCATGCGCAGTTCATCCCGGTGCAGCTGCAGCTCGGTGCGCTGCATCAGCAGAGTCATGATCAGGCCGGCGAAAGCGAGCGCGGAGACATCGCGTTGACCCCGCCGAAGAAGTCTCCGGAGATGCCATCGACAGTCAGGTCAACGGCGGTCCCTGCAGCGGCATGGCCTTTCCTGACTGCAGCCAGCGGAAGACGAGAGACCATTGAATGCCCGCAATCATGCCACAGAAGACGAGTACGGCAAGCAATGCCAGCATTGGATAACCGATCAGACGCGTGTTGCCTGTGCCGCTGGTGAAGAACGCGGCTGAAGTATGGCGACGCTGATGACCGTGCGGGGTATGCTCCGAATCAGATGGCTGCTGCATTGGAGACGACCGCAGGCAAAGGTGCAGAGCAGAATACGGAGTGTGACTGCTCGGGCGGAGCCGCGCTCAATCCGGCAGCCGGCTCAGTGCGATGCAGCAGACCGGCCGGAATCAAGAACAAATCCCCTGACAGCGTCAGGTCTGGCTGCCAGAGGATCGTGGGAATCATGCCCCGCACGTTTCTTCACTGCCGTTCAGCCTGCCAGGAAGCTCACTCCCTGACTGTCACGGCTTCAGCCGGCAGCGCCTTGATTTCGATGTCGCGTCCCTTCAGATGACGATCGAAGAAATTGCTGGTGAGTTCACGGACGGCAGGCAGATTGAACGCTGGACCGCCGTGCCCTGCCCCGGGAAGTTTCTGCAGCGTCACTTCCACGCCATTCTTCTGCAGCAGCGCTTCCAGCTCAGTGCTCTGAGCGTACGGCACCAGCGTGTCGTGATCGCCGTGCAGAATCAGGAATGGCGGGGTTTTCCCGGAGACGTAATGCACAGGACTCACAGCGTCGCAGCGTTCACGATCTTCACCCAGTCCGCCGCCGATGAGCAGGGAGTAGGGATCGCCGTTGTTCCAGTTGAAGATGTTCTTCACGTTGGGATCATCATTGGCCTGCTGAATCACCGTCCAGAAGTCTGTGGGGCCGAAGATGTCGCAGACCGCCTGCACGCCATCGCTTACATCGGGATGTCCGCCGACAGGTTTGAATGCTCCGGTGCCGCCGCTGGTGCCGACCAGTGCCGACAGGTGACCCCCGGCAGATGCACCGCCGACGCCGACCTTGCGGCGATCAATGCCGTACTTCGCCGCGTTCTTGCGGAGAAACCGAATTGCAGCAAGGCAGTCATCAATCTGCGCCGGAAAGATGGCCTTCTGGCTGAATCGATATTCCACACTGGCAACGACGTAACCACGGTTCAGTTCATGCAGCCACGGAACTCCGTTCTTGCTGCCACCGCGCCAGCCGCCACCGTGAATCCAGACCAGCAGTGGTCGCGGTTCGCTCACATTTTCCGGATAGAAAATATCCAGCACC
>JALRDR010001192.1 GCA_023262145.1 Planctomycetaceae bacterium
CGCCGCGTCAACGCCGCCGGTATTGCATCGCCGGCACGCGGCAACTGCACGACTTCCGCCGGCTCAGAGCCACTTTGTTCGAATGCCTGCCCCCACGTGAACCAGCCCTCCGGAACACCATGCCGCAGGTCTGCCAGCAGACGCGCACTCGCAGGAGTTTCAGCGGGGGGCAGATCGCGCTTCGCCTGAGCACTCTGGACGTCCGCCTGCCACAGCTTCAAAATCTGCTCATCCGACTGGTTCGCTGCTGTCATCAGTCGCGCCGGGAGCGACAGCGGATGTGAGACGACCGCTGTCTCGGGCTGTCGGAGCAGACTGACCAGCGACCCATCTTCAGGATTCTGTTCCTGGCCTGACAGCACGCGCAGCATCCGCTCTGCAAGCCCTGCAGCCGATTGCTCATCGATTCCCGCTCGGACCCCAGCACTGATCTGCTGCCGCTGCTGATCAATCGCCGCCGCCCGCTGATGTATCTGATTTCCCGGATCCAGCCATTCCAGTCGTCGCCGGGAACTCTGCAGAAATCCACTCAAGGCATAGTAGTCCTCCGTGGAGATGGCATCGAATTTGTGATCGTGACAGCGGGCACACGCGATCGTCAGCCCCAGAAAACTCTTGCCGAATACATCCAGCTGATTGTCAATCCGCATCGCTTCTTCCAGCCGCACATCCACAGGTGCATGCTTGTCTTCACACAAATACCAGAAGCCCGTCGCAATGATGGACTCATTGATCCCGCTGTCGGGATTCCGTCGCGGATTCGGCAGCAGGTCCCCGGCAATATGCTCCCGCACAAACTGGTCGTAAGGCACATCCGCGTTCAATGCGCGAATCACATAGTCCCGATACTTCCATGCATGAGGCAACGGAAAGTCGAACTCATGCCCCAGCGTCTCCGCATAGCGCACCAGATCCAGCCAGTGCCGCCCCCACCGCTCGCCGAATGCCGGAGACTGCAGCAGTTCATCCACCAGTTCGGTGATCACCTGCTGGTCGTCGCGAGCATCCTGCAGCACGCGTTCCTGCAGCTGCAGATCCGGTGGCAGCCCGGTCAGATCAAAACAAATCCGCCGCAGCAGCGCACGCCGGGATGCGTCCACAGCCGGTTTCAGCCCGGCCTGCTCCAGCCGCTGCAATACAAATCGATCGATCGGGCTGCGGGCCCACTGTCCGTCGCTGACTTCAGGAATCGTCACATCCGCAATCGGCTGCCAGGCCCAGTGAGCCTGCCTGCGCTCCTGCAGGGGAAATTCCTGCTTCGGTCGACCGGACAATACCGCCCGCTCGTCCGCGCCCGGCCAGACGGCTCCGGAATTCACCCACTGCACCAGAATTTCAATTTCTGCATCCGGCAGCTTGTCGCGAGGCGGCATCTGAAACGAGTCGTATCGCACGGCACTGATCAGATTACTCGAATCAGCATCACCCGGCACAATCGCTGCTCCACTCTCACCACCTTCCAGCATGCCACTTCGCGAAGTCAGGTTCAGCTCGCCCTCAATCTCATCACCATCCCCGTGGCATTCAAAACAACGAGACTGCAGCAATGGCAGCACCTTGTCTGTGAAGAACTGTGCCTTCTCCTGCTCCTTTTCCTCGGCCGCCTGAGCTGCTTCATCAATGACTACCGCGCGCACCGCAGAACAACTGCCAGGCGGCAGAGCCACCCCCATGACAAGAGTCAGTACGTGAAGCCGAAGGAGCGGGAGCCGGAAGGCATGAAACAGTGCAGGAGAATTCCGGAGCATCGGAGACCTGTCAGACAAGGAGGGAGATGAAGGAAGGAAGGAAATTCAACTGGCCAGCCGGAGCCGTACAGTGAGCAAGCACATCCAGCGGATCACTC
>JALRDR010001196.1 GCA_023262145.1 Planctomycetaceae bacterium
GAGCAATCTCCGCAGCGGCGTCCTTCTCAGCGGCGCCCTTCTCAGCGGCGTCCTTCTCAGCGGCGCCCTTCTCAGCGGCGTCTGCTGCCGGCGGCGACGCCTCCGCTGCAGCAGCAATCTGCGCCATCAGCTCGTCCCGCTTCTGTACCTGCTGTGCATGCTGCTTCTGCAGATTCTGAATGTGCCGTGTCGACACCTGCAGCATTGTAGCACCGTCCGTGGATTGCCTGCGATCCAGGGCCAGTCGGGAAAAGAACGACACAAAGTGGTAGTAATCGTCCTGCGTGTATTTCTCCAGCGGATGGTTGTGACAGCGCGCACAACCTATGCGGGTTCCCAGAAACGCCTGCGCTGCGGAGTCTGCAACCTCAGAATCCTCAGCCGATTTTTCACCGATCGTCACGATGTAATAACCCACTGCCGGATTCTCTTCGCAGGATCCCTCCGCCAACAGAACGTCGCGGGCGATCTGCCGCCATGTGCGACCCTCAGCAATCTGTTCCCGAATCCAGCGATGAAATCCACGAACGCCCTTGCGGCCGCGCACGTCGTGATCCCGTTCCACGCGATTCTGCAGCAGATCCCCCAGCTGCAAGGCCCAGTAGTCGGCATACTCCGGACGCTCCAGCAGCGAATCAATCAGCCGGCTGCGACGATTCGGATCGGGATCCGCCAAGAACGCACGCACTTCGTCAGGAGTCGGTAGAGTACCGATGGCATCCAGCATGGCACGACGCAGAAACGTTGCGTCATCGCACTCCGCAGCCGGCACAATACGCAGCGTCTGCAGCTTGCTGAACACTTCCTCGTCAATCCGGTTGCTTCGCGCGGCATACCACTCCGGCTGAACGTCCACTGCCGCCGGCATCGTCAGCGTAGTCACTTCCACGAGTTCCTGAAAACTCACGCGTACGATGTGCTCACCGGATCGCAATGCCGTGACCAGCCCCTGATCCGAAACGTCCAGCATGCCTGCATCGCCAGACGCAAACCGCGCCAGCCAGGTCACGTCTCGGCTGGATCCGTCGTCATACTCTGCCCGCACCTGCAGTTGTACATTCTCTCCCACCTGCAGCACTGCCGATTGTGGCTCGACGTGCAGTCGTTTCAATCGAGCCTCTTCCGGAAGCGGCCCCGGAGCGCCCGCAGAGATCCACGCCAGCAGCATCTGAGCAGCCCGGCCTTCCGGAGCAAATCGACGTCCTCCGCCATGAGGCATGCCGCCGCTGGCCTTTGTAAGCAGCAACGATGCTGCCGGTGCCGCAGCATTCAGACGTCGACCACGCGACTCTCTTGTGAGCGATTCGTGATCGTCCTCGGGAGCATATCCCCGCAGTGACAGGCGAAAGCCATTCTGTCCCGACAGCTTCCCGTGGCAGCCCCCCGAATTGCAGTCGTAGCGCGTGAGCAGCGGAATGACATCGTTTGTGAATGACGGCCCCTGAGACACTGCGTCGTCAGCAATCGCCACCGGAAGCAGCAACACAGTCAGCAACGCAATGGCACGACATTTGAATGTCGATAACAACATCTGACTCATGATCTTCTGGCCCTGATCAGCAGCGTGCATGGCTTCGCAATCTGATTAGTGTAGACCAGTCATTCAGCGAACGGCAACTGGATTCGTCCGCACCACAGCAAACGAGCAACGCATGTACAGTCTTCCACTGAAGCAACCACACCCCGGAGCGACACGGACTCAGCAAACACAGCAAACACAGCAAATCCTGCGGGAGCCGTGACGCTGCAACTGCTGGCATCCATTGGCACACGGGCACCGGGAAATAGCGGTCGGGCATCTGCAGGATGCATCCGGATCAGTTCGCTCTGCCTCGAATCCCGGATTCCACATCCATAATCAGGCGAATAAGGTCAGGTGGCATGAGCATACTGATGGTGACAAGGATGAAGCTGATTGCCCCACTCAACTCCGCAACGATGGTCACCAGAATGGCAATCAAAACCGTCGTGGTCATGGATTCACGACGCTCATCCAGGCTGCGATCCACACCGTCTGCCCAGTCCAGGTATTCGTGCAGTCCTTCCTTGAGCTGAGCGGCCGGGACCGGACTTCCTTCGTACTGACGTATGGAATTCGGTACAACTCCGTTCGGCCCTGAGTGCAAGTAGCTCCGGTCGAAACGATCGACAGCTGCCTGCATGTCACCAATCAGCTTTACGGCCTCTGCTGCACTCAGCCCCTGCCCGGCAGCGACTGTACGTTCTGCAGCCTGAATGGCGTCGGAGAAGAGTAAAGCATGTTCTGAATCCACGCGGGAATTGTTTCTCCAGACGGAACTCATCGCAGTACCGATAATCACAAATGGACATGCTATGGCCACCAGCAGCGTCGCTATGGCAACCACCCACCACATCCAGATCATCAGATTGCGATAGGCTGTCAGGGCCGGATAGCGTGATTCACGCACCTTTCCCGAATCAATGCAGATTCGCCACCAAGGCTTTTGCTGCTCGTCTCTGGTTCGCAGTCCATCAATCAGTCGACGAATCGGACCACTGCCACGCGTCTGGTCCTGTGTCCTTGCTTTTGCAGACCTCTGGTCACGTTGCTCATCGAACTCAGAGCGTACCTCGGGAACAACCGGCGGCAGTTCAGTAGCCGAAATTCGCTCTGGAATGACCTCTGAGCCCGACTCGCCTGCTTCGGCCCATTCCCTGGAATCCCCCTCCGGCTGCGGAACAACGATCCCCGCGCCACATTGCGGGCAGCGAATTCGACGTCCGGCCAGTTCCGGTCGGAGCTTCCCACGCCAACTGCATTCACATGACGCCCAGACTACCATTGCCAACCGCCTGCACTTCCCACAGCATTGTTCTGACCAGAGAGATCCGGCCGGAATGTTATGACAGTTGTCGACGTCAATTCCGACAACCACGTTGCTCACTTTCCGACATTGGCGAAGTGTCCTGAAATCTCGCAGTCGATTCCAGCGAAAAGCGACCGCTGAAGATCATTAGTCCGATACATCACGGCCGGCCCGTCACTCTGCATCAGTCCTGCAGCAGCATACGGATCTGCTGCCCGGTTCAGTCCGCTTTTGCTGTGCTGCTGACAAATCACTTCTGAATCCGCACAATAATCTCGCGAACACCACTTCCATGCTGAAAGCACATCCCCAGGTCAGGACCTGACTATGCATGAGTCCCCTGCTGTTGTCGGTCATCGCCCATTGCACATCAGTGCAGCGCTTCTGATTCGCTGCGTGTCGGGCCTCGTCACGTTGGTTTCGCAACTTTCCGCACAGGACTGGCCCCACTGGCGCGGACCGGACCGAAATGGTACCACCACCGCAGTATCCGGCTGGAGTGCCGAGGGCTGGCTGAAGGCGGACCCCATCTGGACACAGCAGGTTAATGAAGGATCCTCAGCTCCCCTGGTGGTCGAAGGAAACGTTCTTGTCACCGGCTGGAAGGACGGCAGCGAGATCCTGCAATGCCTGTCCGGCAATGATGGCAAAGTTCTCTGGCAGTCAGCATCCGCCGCCCCCAGGTTCGGCAGACTCGCGCTGGGTGACCAGGGACTGTATGGAGGCCCCACGTCCGCTCCGGAGTACGACGCCCGGACCAGCCTGCTCTACACTCTCAGCTGCGACGGACACCTGCAATGCCGCGACATCAGCCGCGCCGGTGCACTCATCTGGCAAATCCAGCTGCACGATCAGTATCAGGTCCAGCAACGTCCTCGCGTTGGCCGCTCTGGTCATCGCGATTACGGCTTCACAACAGCTCCATTGATCCATGACGAATGGCTCATCGTGGAAGTGGGGGCTGCCAACGGCACGGTAATTGCCTTCCGCAAGGACACCGGTGTTGAAGCGTGGAAGTCCCGGGTCACCGTCCCCGCCGGTCACACGGGAGGACTCGTCCCCATCACAGTGGACTCGATCCCCTGTCTGGCCGTCATGACGTTCCAGGGACTGCTGGTCCTGCGGCTGGATGGTGATCAGGCCGGAAACACGGTCGCTGAATATGAGTGGATCACCAGCTTTGCCAATAACGTGGCCACGCCGGCTGTATTCGGCAGCAGCGTGCTGATCACATCCGCTTACAATCACAATGCCATGGCCCGCATCGACATCAGTCTGGCCGGAGCACAGGAAATCTGGAAACAACCCTGCGCTTCCAAAGTGTGTACCCCCGTGATTCACGACGGACATATCTACTGGGCATGGCAGCAGCTGCACTGCCTTGACTTCGCGACCGGCGAACAAAAATGGCGCGGTGGAAAATGGGGAGATGCCGGTTCCTGCATTCTGACCAGCGATGAACGACTGATCGTGTGGGGAGATCAGGGGAAACTCGGGCTTGTGGAAACAGCCAGACGATCGCCCGACGGATACCAGGAACTGGAGATTCGTGACGGCGTTTTCAGCACCGACGCCTGGCCACACGTGGCCTTCGCCGGAAATCGCATCTTCTGCCGCGACCGTAAAGGGAATCTGGCCTGCTTCGAACTGCGTTAGCTGTGTCTGAATCAGCGCGCATACAAATCTGCATCACGAACACTGCTTGTGGTGCGACGGCAGGCGCCACAGCCACGACCGACCTCAGCCTCACTTCGCCAGCTGCTCAAACGCTGAGTTCCCCAGCCGATATTGCCGCCAGTCGCGGTAATCGAAATGCCACCACTCGTACTCATAAATCGTAAACCCTTCCGACTCCATCACCTTCCGAAGCAGCTCACGATACCACCGCTGTCGCGATGTCCCGCCCGGATACTGCGGAAATGAACGCGGCGAAAACTCGTCGTATCCGGCCACCATCTGAATCGGCTCGCCCGTCGGCAGATCACACAGCGTCAGATCCACAGCACACCCGCGATTGTGTCGCGATCCGTTCGCCGGGTTGGCCACAAAATCCCGCAGCTCTGCCGGCGTGGCATCCCAGAACATCTTTGTCACGTGCCATGGACGGTAGGCATCGTGAATGAGCAGCCCCAGCCCCAGCGGCTGCAGTTTCTGCTGCACTCGCTGCACCGCTGCTGCTGCCGGACGCTGCAGGAAAGCTCGCGGCTGCTGGTAAAACACAGCTCCGGTAAAGTTGTTGGTGGTCGCGTAGCGAATATCCAGATGAATCGTCGGTTCCTGACGGGTGAGCTCCACCAGATCCGTGTCTCGGAAGGTGCGTGGCTCATCCGGAGGCGTCGCCTGCATCGCCGCGGCACGCAGTTCGTCAATCGGCCGAACCGGCGTAATGCGGAATGTCTCGCCATCCCGAGTCCCCACGGCCCGCCGCTCAAAATTCACCTCCGCTGCATTCACTCGCGCCGCGACACCGTCGTCTCCCCGCGTAAATCGCAGGAACTCCCCGTGATACAATCCGTAGTCCGGAAACGCAAACACATCGTCGCTGATCTGCTCCAGGGGATAGTGATAGAACCACTCAATCAACGCAAACAGCTGCCCCTGATCTTCAAGGATGTAAAGCACGTTGTGGTCATGTCCGTATTCACCAATCAGGCCTCGCCACTCCTCCGGACACTCAGCTGGCGGTTCATCGACGCGGCGATCAAACTTCAGCGAACCGACCACCAGACCAGCGTCACCTCCGGAGGCAACGATCGTCCCGAATCCCGTTTCGTCATCAATCAGGATCTGCCCGTCGTCAGCTGCTGATCGCAGCTGAGATCGATACGTTCCCCGCAGCATGGTGACTTCACCGTTCATTTCACTGATCTCTGCAGTACGCGTTCCATTCTGTTCCACATAATGTCCCGCCAGATCAGCAGCTCGCTCACGGGGGACGGGCAGTGTCGTCCGATACTCAGGAAGAGGTTCTCCATCCTGCACGGCGAGCATGAGTCGCAGTGCATATTCCGAAAGCCGGCTGACGACTCCGTTCGTCCCATCCAGCGATGCCGCTGCAACTACTCCCAGGCGACGCTCCGGTAATGCCTCCAGCTGCGTTGAAAACCCATAGACGGCCCCGCCATGTCCGATCTTCCGCTGGCCCTCGAACTCGCTGACGTGGAATCCCAGCCCGAACGGTTGTGGTTTCCCGGCGTTGTCCCGCACTGGCTCCTGCATCGATTCCAGCATCTCCGCACTCAGAACTTCACTCCCATCAGCCGTCCTGCCGCTGAACAGCCAGCTCAGAAACTTCGCGAGATCGTTTACCGACGCGTACATGTTTCCCGCCGGTCCCGTTCCCAGCAGAAATTCGGGCGCTGCGAAGCGACGCCCGTCCAGCGTTCGCATCCAGCCCACCGCAACCTGCGGCGCGATCTGCGGAGTCACTGTAAAACTGCTGGATGACATCTGCAGGGGCGTCAGGATCCTTTCCTGCACATATTGCGGA
>JALRDR010001070.1 GCA_023262145.1 Planctomycetaceae bacterium
TCGTAAAGGGCTCGGATCGCACGTCGGCAACCTGCATAGACATTACAAGTGCGGCAACCCCAACTTCCCTCAAGAACCCACTCACTGCACTTTGCGATTGACTTCGGTCTCACGAATTCCTGGGCCGAGTCCATCAACGCCATCCGTGGCACGCAAGCAGCGTCTTTGCAGAACTCCGCAAATGAATCAGAACTCCATAAATGGATGGCCCCAAAAAGATGGCACTCCAGAGAAATCCATCGGGAAAATCACCTGTCGACCTCGACCACACTCGTCAGGTGGCCAGAGCCATCGGACGACATGCCGAACTCGTGGATCAGGGCAGCACTCCGATTGCCGAACTGTTCTCAGGCAGCTTTCAATTTGCCACACTGCCCACCTGCCAGACGGATGGAATCCACTCCCGGAGTTGGTAGCCTGTCGTGTCCTCGTTCGTCACTTCCTGAAACTCTGTTTTGCTATCCTGTACTCGGGTTCCGGATTCAGCCCCGGCAGGAAGCTCCAATGAAACGAATGGTTGCTCCATCACTCAATCGACAAGTTTCCCGCAGCAGGCCCGCAACAGGAGCACCTGCTGTGTCGGCACGCAGACGCTACCTGCCGCGGAAAACCGGACTGTCCACCCGCAGCCGCTGGGTGCAGTTGCGGCTGCTCCTGTTGTCCGCAATTGCTCTGACCGGCAGACACGTGCATGCTCAGGTGGAATTCACCAGAGATATCCGTCCCATCCTTGTTCAGAAATGCTATTCCTGTCACGGCCCTGACGACGCGGTCCGCAAAGCGGGTCTGCGCTTCGATCGGCGTGCTGATGCCATCGCTCCCCTACGCTCCGGTTTACGCCCCATCGTTCCCGGAGACCCCGCCGCCAGTGAACTCGTCCGGCGGATCCTCAGTACTGATCCCGACATCCGCATGCCACCCCCTGACTCCGCTGAACAGCTCACCGCCGGCGAACGCGAACTGCTGCAGCAGTGGATTGCTGATGGGGCGCCGTATGAATTGCACTGGTCGTTCCTGCCCCCACAGGATCCGGAAATCCCGCCGGCCGCATTTCCGCAATGGCAACGCAATACCGTGGACGCATTTGTCGGAAGTCGACTGCAGCAGGCAGGACTGACACCCTCACTGGAAGCGGATCGAGTGACGCTGGTTCGGCGTCTGTCCTTCGATCTCCGCGGATTACCTCCAACGATTGCCGAAGTGGATGCCTTCACTGCAGACCAGTCGGCCGATGCGTACGAACAACTGGTGCGGAGATTTCTGGCATCGGATCATTTCGGGGAAAAGCTGGCCATCGACTGGCTTGACCTGGCCCGTTACGGAGACACCAACGGTTACCACGCTGACAGCCATCGAGACGTCTGGCTGTATCGAGACTGGGTGATTGATGCGTTTAACTCCAACCTGCCCTTCGATCGGTTTATCCAGGAACAGATTGCCGGAGACCTGCTGCCGGATGCAACCGACCAGCAGCACATCGCTTCCGGGTTCAACCGCAACGCCCCGTTCAACGAAGAAGGAGGGGCCGACCCTGACGAGTTCAGTGTGGTCTACGCAGTGGACAGGGCCAACACGACTGGACAGGCATTGCTGGGACTGACGTTCGGATGCGCTCAGTGCCACAATCACAAATACGATCCCATCTCGCAGCAGGAGTACTATGAGTTCTACGCGTTCTTCAACAGCGTTGCCGGAGAACCCGGCGGAGGCGGTGAGAATGGTCATCATGGCATCCCGGTCCCGCCGACGATGGTTGCCCGTTCTCCGCTCAGGCAGAAGGAAATCAGCCAGCTCGAACAGAGTCTGCTCACACGGACGAAACATCTGGAGCAGACGGTCACCTCACTGATGAAGGAAAACTCCGCTGTGCGTACAGCCCTGCTGCAATGGGCGGCAGCGGAAACCTCCGCCTTGCAGGACCGGCGACTGACGGTCCGCAGCGGTCTGATCCTGCATCTGGATGCCACCGACGCCAATGCCAACGGTACTCCCGATGCGGAAGAATTCACCGATCAAAAGCGAACCGTCGCGCACTGGCGGGACCGGTCAGGAC
Source organism: Planctomycetaceae bacterium (assembly GCA_023262145.1). Lineage (GTDB taxonomy): Bacteria > Planctomycetota > Planctomycetia > Planctomycetales > Planctomycetaceae > SXXK01. The sequence goes on from JALRDR010001070.1 coordinate 2,054, forward strand.
AGCAGCGAAATGCAGTGGCACAGGGAACGCCACACTGGGAGCGGAACGCATTCCCCGGCGGCTCTCCCGCGATCACATTCAACGGGGAACACGATTTTCTGCGCACGACCGAGGGCGGTCAGCTGCTGCAGGATGGCTATACGATGATTGCTGCTGTTGCCTTCGGACAGAAGAGTGCGCATCAGATGCTGGTGATCTGGGGTGACGAAGCACAGGGCAAACGCAGAGCTTTGTGGCGCACTGCCGGTGCGAATCCGACGTTGTCATTCAACGGCTATGCCGCGGACGTGATCGGTAGCCAGCCACTCCTGCCGGAAACTGCACAGATCGCGCTCGTGTTTCAGAACCAGGGCAGCAACCAGGTGGCTCTGGAACGGAATGGACAGCCCGGCGGCCAGGGTGCTCCGACACTCGCCCGCTACACAAACAAGGCAATCACAATTGGTGCCAACAATGCTGGCGGGGAAACAGTCGACGCAGCAGTGGCTGAAGTCCTGATTTATGATCGCGGCCTGACTGACGAGGAACGTGCGGCTGTCGGCAGCTATCTTGCTGCAAAGTATGCCATTCAGACCACCTGGCAGAACCTGCCGCCGGATGTTGCAAGGATCCTCGAACGCGATTCACAGGCGTGGACTGCTGCAGAATGGCTTGCGGTGACACGACATTACATGTCTCGCATCAGCCCGGATAATCACCCCGATCTACGCGATGAATTCACCATCCTTGCTGAACTGCAGCAGCGAATTCGTGAACTGCAGACAGCAACCACCACTATGGTGATGAGGGAAATGGACGACCGCAGGCCGGCGTTCATTCTTGCCCGCGGTGACTTTCAGCAACCCGGCAGGGCGGTCACCCCGAACGTGCCGGCAGTGCTGGGACGATTACCGGAGGACCGGCTCCAGACCCGCCTCGATCTTGCCCGCTGGCTGACGCGCAGCGACCATCCGCTCGTCAGCCGCGTGCGTGTCAATCACCTCTGGAAGATGCTCATGGGAACCGGGCTGGTGCGGACCGTGGGCGATTTTGGAACACAGGGCGAACTTCCTTCTCACCCGGAACTGCTGGACTGGCTGGCTCAGCGTTTCGTCCACAGCGGCTGGGATACAAAGTCGCTGTTGTTTGAGATCGTCACTTCCGCGACCTATCGCCAGCAGTCCGAATTTCGGAAGAATACCCTTCAGGCAGATCCGCTCAATCGTCTGCTCAGCCGCTCGCCGCGATTTCGACTGACAGCAGAAGAGATTCGGGACATGGCACTGGCCAGCAGCGGACAGCTGAATCCACTCGTTGGCGGTCCCAGCGTGCGACCGTACCAGCCGCCAAATTACTTCTCTGCAAATTCCGGGCTGCAATGGCCGGTCAGCAGTGGCGACCAGATGCGGCGGCGAGCGATCTATACTTATCTGCAGCGGACGGCCCCGTTTGCTGCTCACCTGATCTTTGATGCTCCCAGCCGACAGATCTGTACAGCATCGCGTCCCCGTACGAATACACCGCTGCAGGCTCTGGTCATGATGAATGATCCGTTGTTCGTGCAGGCTGCAGGAGCGCTCGCAGACAGAACGATGGCAACCAGGCAGGGAAATGTCACCGATCGCCTGCGGTTCCTGTTTCGCTCGGTGCTGAGTCGTACGCCGGCTGCGGAGGAACTTGAGTTGCTTACTGCGACACTCCACGAGCAGCTGCGGATTTACGAAAACGATTCTGCGGCTGCTACTGCCCTGCTCCGGTCCGCCGGACATGCGGAAACAGAATTGCCTGATCCCTGGCTGGCGGCCTGGACAAACGTTGCTGGTGTCGTACTGAATCTGGATGAGGCAATTACTCGTGAATAATCTGCTCTGCAACCAGTTGATCCGACGTCAGTTTCTGGGCCGCACCGCCTGCGGACTCGGGGCACTGGCTGCCGGACAACTTGTGGACACCACCGCCGCGGCGGACATCGGAGCCCACTTCCTCGCCCGCGCCAGGCGAGTGATCTACCTGTTCATGAGTGGCGGGCCGTCCCAGATTGAGACATTTGACCCCAAACCGAGGCTGCGGGAACTGCACGGCCAGCCCCTTCCGGATGAAATTCGCAACGGGCAGCGTTTCACCAGCATGACCAGCGGTTATGAGCCTCGGCTGGCACAGTCGGAACATCGTTTTGTTCGTCGCGGTGAAGCGGGGCATGAAATGAATTTGCTGTTCCGACATCTTGGCGAAGTCGCCGACGACATCTCCATTATTCGCAGCATGCATACCGAACCCATCAATCACGATCCGGCAGTGACGTTTCTGCAGACGGGAAGCAGCGTGGAAGGCCGCCCGGCAATGGGCAGCTGGCTGTCTTATGGCCTCGGAACAGAGAACTCTGATCTGCCCGCATTTGTCGTGCTTGTTTCGAGCGGCGGGCAGCCACTGCTTTCGCGATACTGGCACAACGGGTTCCTGCCGGGTCGTCATCAGGGCGTTCAGTTTCAGTCTCAGGGGGAACCTGTGTTGTTCCTCTCAGACCCGCAGGGAATCACACGTGAAAACCGCGGCCAGCTGATTGAGCGAACCAACCAGCTGAATCGCCTGCGTCTGCAGCAGGTCGGTGATCCGGAAATCGAGGCCCGCATCGATGCGTTTGAAATGGCTTACAGAATGCAGGCCAGCGTTCCCGAACTGATGGACCTGTCGGGCGAAACAAGAGCCACGCTGGACATGTACGGTGCTGAGCCCGGTCAGTCGTCATTTGCCAATAACTGCCTGCTCGCACGCAGGATGGCGGAACGCGGGGTTCGTTTCATTCAGCTTTATGAACGTGGCTGGGATCACCACGGCGCAGTCAACAGTTCCATCCGCAGCAAGATTCCGCAGGTCGATCGTCCCTGTGCGGCACTGCTGCGTGATCTGAAACAGCGCGGTCTGCTGGATGATACGCTCGTGATCTGGGGCGGGGAGTTTGGACGCACGTCTTACAGTCAGCATAATCGCGGCAGTGAATATGGTCGCGACCACCATCCCCGCTGCTTCAGTATCTGGATGGCTGGTGGCGGAATTCGGCCGGGTATCAACTATGGGCGCACGGATGAACTGGGTTACAACGTCGTGGAAAACGGTGTGCATGTACACGATCTGCAGGCAACGATCCTGCACTGCCTCGGCATTGACCACCGACGACTGACATATCGATTCCAGGGACGCGACTTTCGGCTGACCGATGTCCACGGTACACCTGTCCGGGAATTACTGATGGGAATTGGCTGAGCTGATCCGCAGGACCGTCACCCGGGACATCGGCCGCATGAAAACAACTGACTCTTCACTTCAAAGGAAATGGCACCGATGAGCAATCCGGATACCAGGCAGAATATGACGGCTCGCTTTTACACTGCATGTGCGCATTTCCGAATCGTCGGACTGCTGGCGACCAGCCTGCTGGTTTCGATGACCAGCATGGCCTCCGCCGACGTACGACTGCCGGCGGTGATCGACAGTCACATGGTCCTGCAGCGCGACGCTCCCATCACAATCTGGGGCTGGGCGGATGCCGGTGAAAAAGTGCGTGTCACCATTGATCAGACTTCCGCTGCTGTGGTCGCAGCAGACAACGGCAAGTGGCAGGTTACGCTGCCGCCCAGAAAGGCTGACGGGAAAACACATACGGTCACGATCACGGGGAACAACACGATTACTCTGCAGGATATTCTGATCGGCGAGGTATGGGTTGGCTCCGGGCAGTCGAATATGGAATGGCATCTGCGCAGGACTCAGGGACCGGATGAAGCGATTGCAGCGGCGGACTTCCCGAACATCCGTCTGTTCCATGTACCGAAGACGCAGCAACCGGAAGCCGCAGAAGATGTCGTTGCCGACTGGAAGGTGTGCAGTCCGGAGACGATCCCCGAGTTCTCTGCCGTGCTGTATTACTACGGCAGGAAACTTCACCAGGAACTGAATGTCCCGATCGGACTGATCAACAGCTCCTGGGGTGGATCACCCATCGAGCCGTGGACCGTAACGGACGGCAAGGGCGGTGGAATGTATAATGGCATGATTGCTCCGCTGACGTCATTCTCCATTCGCGGTGCCATCTGGTATCAGGGCGAAACCAACGCCATCCAGAAAAACGGACTGGCTTATTTCGATCGCATGCAGGCTCTGATTGAAGGCTGGCCTGAGTTCAAAAGAAAATCAGTCTCGTCTACAGGAATTGAAAAATAATTTGAAGTTATAGGAAGAAAGGTTTATTAAATTAGAAGTTCCTTTTCCCAAACCAAAGATATTGAAAAAACGTTATGAGCGCAGGCAAGACGAGGCAAAAATCAGTTCTGGGAAACGAGTTTACAGAGCCAGTAAATGAGTTTTTCAGAACTGATTTTTAATGATGTATTGTCAAGCGTAATAGTTTTTAGCCAAGTTTTTTGTATTTGACGCGAGTTGGTTCCTCATCTCCTTTGCGTTTTTTCCGGTCCTCCTCATAATCCGAATAATTGCCCTCGTGAAAAACGACTTCACTGCCTCCTTCAAAAGCCAGGATGTGAGTGGCAATCCTGTCCAGAAACCAGCGGTCATGGGAAACCACAATCAC
>JALRDR010001072.1 GCA_023262145.1 Planctomycetaceae bacterium
CAAACCTGAGCAAAGCCTGCTGCTCCTGCGCATTATGGCCAATGATGAATCACGCATGCCACCGGCGTCAGAGGGGGCCGCGCTGACCCAGCAGGAAATACAGCATCTGCAGCACTGGATCAGTTCCGGCGCCGCGGCCCCGGCTGAAGCAATCCCTCAGCATCCGTCACAACACTGGTCGTTTCAGCCGCCAGTGATCGCTGACGTTCCGATCATCTCCGCTCCCTGGATTCGCTCTGACATCGATCGTTACATCGCCGCCGAACAACAGCGCAGGGGTGTCACTGCTGTCGGTCAGGCAGAACAGGCGATGCTGCTTCGCCGCGCAACTCTCGCGCTCACCGGACTTCCACCCACCACGGCAGAACTGCAGCAGTTTCTGAACAACTCCGACGCCGATGCCTACGAACAGGCCGTCGACCGCTTACTTGCCAGCCCCCGATACGGCGAACGCTGGGCGCGACACTTCATGGACCTCTGGCGGTACAGCGATCCGTCCGGCTACGGCGATGAAATCCGTGACGGGCGACAGCACATCTGGCGCTGGCGGGACTGGATTGTCGAATCCCTCAACTCGGACACCGGCTACGATCAGCTGATCGTACAGATGCTGGCGGCCGATGAAGCGATGCCCGAGGACCAACAGGCGCTGCGAGCAACAGGGTTCCTTGCTCGCAACTGGTACAAATTCAATCGTAATGTCTGGCTGGACAACATCGTCGAACATTCGTCCAAGGCCTTTCTGGGCCTGACAATGAACTGCGCCCGCTGCCACGCACACAAGTACGATCCCTTTTCGCACCAGGCGTACTATCGCATGCGGGCCATCTTTGAAACACACGACGTGCGAGATGACCCCTTCGCCATTCCCGGAACGGCTGACACCAATTCGAACCTCCTTGTTCGAACCTATGACGCACATCCTGATCGCAGCACATTCCTGTTCCAGCAGGGCAATGAAGATCGACCTGACGAAGCGAACCCACTGTCTCCAGGGCTGCCGGAACTGCTCGGTGACTTGCAGGTCATTCCGGTCGACTTTCCCGTGACCGTCTGGTACCCCGCGCTGCAGCAGCAGAATCGGGATGCCGCACTGGCAGCGGCGGAAACGTCACACGCCGCTGCCGAACAGGCGGCTCAGGCAGCTTCACAGCAGGTCGTTCTGGCACAGCAGAAGCTGGCTGAATACCGGAAGACGGCAGCTACTCCACAGTCTCCCGAAGTGCCGCATCCTGCAACGAAAGTCCCTGCGGAACAGTCTCTGCTCGTCTCTGACTTTGCTGCGCTGGATCAGCAGCAATGGAAGGTCGAAGCAGGGATCTGGAAAGCTGCAGACGGGCGGATCACACAGTCCGTCGGAGCAACCGAACAGCACCGTCTGGTTTCGACAATCGATCATCCTCGCAATTTCCGAATGCGAACAACACTGCAGATTACCGGGGGCGATCAGTATCGCTCCGTCGGCGTCGGTTTTGACGGTGACGGCCTGGCCATGAACTCCGTGTATCTCTCCGCTTCCGGAAACAAGCTGCAGTTCACAACTCAGAACCCCGGCGGCACCTGGCAATACCCGGCAGCGGGCGCGGTTCCCTTCACTGTGAATGTCAACCAGGATTATCTGCTGGAACTTGCTGTACAGGATCGCCTGCTGAACGTTCTGCTGGATGGAGATCTGATCCTTGCGTATCACCTGCCGGAACGAAAAGCGGGGCGGTTCTCTCTCTGGGCGTTCTCAGCAACAGCCGAATTTGATCACTTTGAACTCACCACACTCAGCGATCAGGTCCGGCTGCAGCCGCCCGCAGGTGCCACAGAGCAACCTGCCCGACCACTCAACGAAAACGATCTGCAACTTGCACTTCAACAGGCGAGTGCCGCTGCAGCCGCTGCACAGGCGCATCTGCAGGTCACCGCCGCGGCGCTCAATGACCTTCAGGCTCGCATCGCTGCAGAACTGGTCAGATACGAGCTTGCTGGTGGAGACCTGGCAGCCCTCCAGCGTGCCGCCGGCAGCACCCACCGCGAACTCTCCCTGCAATTGCTCAACGAGCAGCTGGCAAAGGCACAACTGGAAGCAGCAGAAGCCCGCGTCAGGAAGGCCAGCGGCCCTGCCGCAGAGACAACCAGCCGCGAACAGGATCTGCAGGCGGCACTCAGGAAGCTGGCCGATCTGCAGCCAAAGCGGGACGCAGCGGCAGCAGCTGTTGCCGAAGAGACCAGTGATTACCCCGCACTGGGACCACAATATCCGAAATCCAGCAGTGGTCGCCGCCTCGCCTTTGCACGCTGGATGACCAGCCA
>JALRDR010000009.1 GCA_023262145.1 Planctomycetaceae bacterium
CGCATGGCCTGTTCCTGGAAGATTGGTACCCCAAGAGTCCTGTGCAAAACGTCACGAACCTCCTGCCGTGGATAATCGACCGGCTCTTCTCCACTGCGGCGACGGAGATAAGGATGGACCATGTCTCCCTGGATGGGGCCAGGACGCACGATAGCAGTTTCGATTACAAGGTCGTAAAAGCAGCGTGGCCGCAGTCTCGGCAGCATGCTCATCTGAGCCCGGCTTTCGATCTGAAAGACCCCCATGGTGTCAGCTGCGCAGATCATGTCATAAACCTGCGGGTCTTCAGCCGGAATATCTGCAAGCGTCAGTGACTGTCCATGGTGCCTGGCAATCAGATCAAACGCGCGGCGGATTGCCGAAAGCATCCCCAGCGAGAGAATGTCGATCTTCAGCAGCCCCAGTGTATCGAGATCATCCTTGTCCCACTGAATGACGGTCCTGCCGGGCATCGATGCATTCTCAACCGGGACAAGATCGCTGAGCAGTCCGCGGGAAATCACCATTCCTCCGGGATGCTGTGAGAGGTGTCGAGGAAACCCGATCAGTGTTCTGAGGAAGTGCAGTACCATGCCGCCGGATGAAGAATCGGGATCGAGTCCACCATCGCGCAGTCGATCAGCAAGCTGTTCTTCGCTGCTGACATGATCCATGCGGGCCGCCAGCTGGTTGGTGCGGTTTTCCGAGAAGGACAGCGCGCGGGAGATGTCGCGAACAGCTGATCGGGGTCGGTATGTGATCACCGCTGCCGTCATCGCTGCGCGGTCCCGGCCATAGCGCTGGTACAGATATTGCAGGACTTCTTCACGTCGTTCGTGTTCAAAATCCACATCGATGTCGGGGGCTTCGTTTCGCTCACGACTGACAAAACGCTCGAACAGCAGATCAATACGGTCGGGGTCCACTGAAGTAACACCGAGGCAGAAACAGACCACGCTGTTGGCTGCTGAACCACGGCCCTGGCAGAGAATTCCACGATCTCGGGCAAAGCGAACCAGATCACTGACTGTCAGAAAGTAGGCTTCATAGTGCAATTCCTCAATCAGCTGCAGTTCATGGCGAATCATCTCGCGGATGCGTTCCGGGACACCGTTGGGATAGCGAGCTGAACTTCCGGCCCAGGTCAGATTGCGAAGGTGTTCAACAGGAGTCAGTCCTGCCGGCACCAGTTCCTCGGGATATTCGTACTGCAGTTCGTTGAGGGAGAAGGTGCAGCGGGAGGCGATCTGCAGCGTCTGTTCGAGCAGGTCATTTTGCCCTCGCATGACACGCCGCATCTGCTCACCGGTCTTCAGAAACCGCTCACCATTGGGAAACAGTTCATGGCCCAGCCGGGAGATGCCGGAGCGCAGCCGACCGGCCGTGAGCAGCTGCTGCAGGTTGTGTCGCTGCGGTTCATGGAAATGCACATCGTTTGCCGCTGCGATGGGGATGCCGACGTGTCGGCAGAGTTGTCTGCCCTGCTCCAGAATGGTCTGGTCGTCTGAGCCCAGATGAAGTTCGATCAGGCCATGGCAGCGATCCGGATAGATTTCTCGCAGTTGCTGCAGCGTTGCGGCAGGGACTGAGGCATCCATACCGGCCTGAAATCGACGTTCGAAACGCAGTTGTGTCTGCTGCTGAAGCGGAACGCAGCAGAGCAGGTCTGTGGAGTAGTCTGACAAGTCGGAAAGTGTCAGGTGACAGCGTCCTTTTTCCTCACGCCGGCGTCCGAGGGTGATCAGCCGGGAGAGTGCAGACCAGCCATTTCGAGTCATCGGCAGCAGGAGGATCGGAGCAGCATCTGCAGGCGTGACTTCGGCGCCCGGGATCAGCTGCAGATCTGTTCTGATGGCAGCCGCGTGAGCTCTGACGACACCGGCCACTGAGTTGCGATCGGTGATCGCCAGGGCCTTCAGACCGAGTTCAGCCGCCCGATTCACCAGTTCATCCGGATGGGAGGCCCCCTCCAGGAAGGAGTAATTGGTGCGGCAGTGAAGTTCTGCATACGGAACTTCAGTTGCAGGCGGTTGCTGCCCGGCAACAGCCGTGACGGGGCGACGACGAGATGGAGGAGGATCCGGCATTGATACAGGCAGCAGAAAGGTCGAGACAGGCTGGATGGTATTCTAGCCGACTGCCTGCGATCTCCAAACCTGCCTGCAGAAGTGCGGGTCAGAGCACCGATGCATCGATGGGCTCAGAGGCTGACTCGGGAGCCTCTTCTGCAGCGCTCTCTGGAGATTCCTCCGGGACCGCCGTTTCCGTCGTCTCCGGAGTCTGCCGGGAATCCCGGGTGTAGAATTCGGCCGGGCTGGACCCGCGCCAGAGTGCGAGGGCACGGACCACATGGGAGTAGTAGGTATAATTCAGGTCGACTTCTGCCTGGCTGCTTTGGAGCAGTTGCCGCGTCAGCCATTCGCCCGCTTTGATGATCTGTTCGCGGGGGATATGGAATTCCTCCGGCGAAATCGCCATCCATTCAAGATGGTGCCCGGTGGCGATGATCCTGCGGTTCAACGGGGCATCATCAGCGGGGATCTCAGGGCCTTCCGGCAGTTGCATCCAGTTTACGGTCCATGAGCCATCTTCGTTCTGTGATTGTTCGATGCGGCGGCGCACTTCGTGGAGAAATGCGGCCACCATTTCTGCAGTGGCAGGCGTAAGCAGGCCCTGATCATGCATCTGATGCAGCCGCAGCAATGCAGCAAGCGTGTATACTCGGTGTGTTCCAAGACAGACTCCATGCTGCATTGCTTCGCGCACCAGGCGTCTGGAGAGGCTGTCAAAGCTGATCCTGCGTCCGGAACCGTTGTGCCATTCTGTGATGCCATCCTGAGCCATCCAGAGCGCAAAACTCAGCACTGACCACTCCGGCTCAACACCATCCAGCCGGAAATCGCGAAGCGCTTCATCGAGGACATAGCGCAGGGATGTCTTTCTGCGTGGGGTAATGACGGGATAGTCCAGAGCGAGACCGGATTCCGTCAACGCCGCCAGTGCATGATCATGGTGGACACTGTTGGAGCGGGCGCCACCAAAGGGGACGTAGACTCCCAGCGGTGCATCATCGATCATCGGAGAGACTTCATTGTCCCAGGATTCGAGGTGTCGCGCGGAATCGGTCAGAAATGCTGCCATTTCCGGACCGGAGATGGCATCCGGGTCACCGAAATCAATTGTGCTGCCCCAGGTTCTCAGTGCATGTTCGATGAGGTTTGGTCGCAGCTGGCTGCGGCTGAAACGAGGGATCAGCATTCGCAGTGCTTCCCGCAGATCTGCGTCAGAAATGACACGTTCGTCTGCGTGCAGTGAGGTGATCACCGTTGCTGTGGACGAACGCAGATTTACCTTCAGCGGGTAGGGTTGTCCGAGTGCTGTGGCGGCTACCGCCAGCTTCTGCTCCTGTGGCATGAGGGACCAGGAGCCTGCGACTGTGAGCAATACGACAGCCTGAACCAGGATTACCCTGCGCAGGGGGACGGAGCGACGGTGAGAAACGCGACTCGGACGAGACATGACGGATTCCTTGAGTCAGCAGTGCAATTGTTCTGAACAGCTTACGGAGACGGGGGGGGACTGAACTGGCTGAGTGGGTACTTGCGCTGCAGAACAACTGCCTGACGATCCTCACGAAGGACCTGCCAGTCTGCGGACTGCTTCATTTCCCTGATCAGCAGACCCTGGGTGTTCTTGCAGAGTATGGCCATGTTGATGTAGTAATCATCCAGACGTCGTGCCCAGCCCGGCTGCCCTTCATGCAGTGCGATATAGGTACTCCAGACCTCTTCGGGAATCGCATGCACATGCAGGTTGACCATCGTCATGAGTCCTTCCGGGCCTCGATTCATCAGGTACCCGGCCCATTCGGCGCGAGCAAATACGATGCCCTGAGGTGGAAACTCCAGCTCGTGCAGGAAGCTGACGGTGTCGATT
>JALRDR010000022.1 GCA_023262145.1 Planctomycetaceae bacterium
GGGCCGAGCATGTGGGCGCAGGTAAATGTGCAGCATGTCAATTCGGACATTAGTTCACTGCGTGGGACAAACGGTCTCAAGCGGTTTCGAAGAACAGGTTTTGTGCGAGTCAATGTGTACACGCCTGCTGGAAATGGATTACAATTCAACGACACAGTCGTCAGGGTCGTCTCTGATGGACTTGAGGGCAAGACGACGGCGAGCGGCGTCGAACTCCGAAGCGCTAGTAGTCAGGAAATGGGAAGCTCAGGTCCGTGGTTTCATACCGTGGTTACGGTTGAATTTGAATACGATGAGGTGAAATGATGGCTGCTGTGAATAAACTTGATTCAAATGTGACTGGTCTGCGTATTGCCAAAGAGGCCAGCTATGGAGTTCTTCCGGGCACTCCGATTTGGTATCCGCTGGAGCCGAACTCGTATGGCGATTTCGGCGGCAACGTGACAACCACATCTCGCGAGACGATCAACGACGCTCGCAGCCGCCAGAAGGGTGTGACGACTGACGTTGAGTCGTCTGCCAACTTCACAGCGGATCTGACAAGTGACAGTTTGGCAGAGCTTTTGGAGGGTGCGTTTTACGCATCCTATGACAAGAAAGCGGAGCGGTTCAACAACCACACTGCTGATAGCGTGATCACAGACGTTTCGGCAACCACAGACACGTACACGGTAACAACCGGTACGACGTTTCGTGCAGGTGATTTGGTGTTCGCAAGTGGTTTCACACAGACCGCAAACAATGGTTTGAAGACGGCCACGACTGGAAGCAACGCCACCAGTCTGGTGGTTTTGGATGCACTGGCAGATGAAACTGCTCCGGGTGGTCTTGCGAAGCTGGTGACTGTTGGTTTCGAGTTTGCGTCGGGTGACGCTGTTATCGACGTGACAGGTGCATTGCCAGCATTGGACACGACCACCAAGGATCTCACACAGCTGGGAATTCGTCCCGGCGAGTGGGTCTACATTGGTGGTGATGCAGCTGACGAAAAGTTCTACAACGCAGCCAACAACGGCTGGGCACGTGTACGGTCTGTGACGGCGAACACGATGACGTTTGACAAGTCATCTGCCACCATGGTGACTGACGACGGCACAGATACTGGTTCGGGCGGCACTGGTCAGACGATCCGAATTTTCTTCGGTCGTACGGTACAGAACAAAGTCGGTTCCGAGATTTCACGTACGACGTATCAATTGGAGCGAACACTGGGTGCTCCGAACGATTCTTCACCATCACAGATTCAGTCTGAGTATGTTGTTGGAGCAGTTCTGAACGAGTTCAGTCTTTCTCTGCCAACATCGGACAAGGTCACCACCGAATTTACTTTTGTTGGCAAAGACCACGAGACCCGATCGGGTGCGGTTGGTGTGAAGAGTGGGACACGACCGACACTTGTTGCTGCTGAAGCATTTAACAGCTCCAGCCACGTGACACGAATTCGGATGTCTCCAGTGAGTCAGACGAGCACATATCCCACGTCGCTGTTCACATTCGTGATGGATGGTTCTTTCAACATCAACAACAATGTTGAGAGAAACCAGGCAGTGGGTACGATTGGCGCATTCGACTGTTCTGCTGGGACGTTTGATGTCAGTGCGGAAGTGACCGCTTACTTCACTGACGTTGCGGCAATGAATTCAATCCGCAACAACGATGATTTGACATTGGATTTCACGTTTGTCCGCGACAACAGGGGTCTTGTGTTTGACATTCCCCTGTTGACGTTGTCAAATGGAATGGCGAACGTGGAATTGAATCAGCCTATTCGACTGCCATTGAGCATCGAGGCGGCACAGGCGACGAAAGTTGCTGCGACATACACCCACACTGCGATGGCGTGTGTGTTCGATTACCTACCAGATGCCGCAGAATAAGGATAACGGCAGTGGGAGCATATGACGCTTTCAAAACAGATGCCAACCATGAGACGGGCGGCGTCTGGTTTGAGTACGGTGAGTTTCGCTACCGACTGGCCCGTGCGGGTGGGGCAAACAAGAAGTTTGCAAAGACGATGGAACGTCTTTCCCGCCCGCATCGGCGTCAGATCGAACGAGGTGTGATGGATGATGTTGCAGGACGGAGGCTGCTCCGTCAGGTATTCATCCAGTCCGTGATCCTTGCGTGGGAAGTACGCGACGGCGACGGTTGGAAGCCGGGGATTGAAACTTCGGACGGTGAGTTTATTCCGGGCAATCCCTCAGCCGAGGTGCTTGATAAATTGCTCGAAGACCTTCCAGATCTGTTCCAGCAGATTCACGACGACGCTTCTGACATGCGTGTGTATCTGGAGCATATTGCAGAACAAGATGCGGGAAACTGATTGACTTCCTCTGCTATCAACTGGAGCAGGGGAAGTACGAAGACAAGATCATTGATCAGTGTGTGCAGTCAAATTTGCCGATACCTGACAAGATCCTGAATGCACCACAGTTGCAGGCTGGGCAGGAATTCTATCTGTCAGCTTGGCATGAATTAAACTACGATAGGCCGATAGGATTTGGTTTAGGCCCGATCCCCTCGGCCTCTTTGCGTTCATACATTCGGGATCATGAGTTGGAGGACGATCAGGAGTTTCTGTTGCGGCATGTGATTCGTCGGGTTGACACTTGGTATTTGGAGCGGCAGTCGGAGAACAGCAAATGAGCACCAATCAGCAGCAGTTCACAAGAAGGCTGTTATTCACTGGCGTGCAGATCCAGCGAGCTGCGAACATACTTGGTGCCGATGCGTGTTTGTTCATTGGCAAGCGATTGGTTTACAGCACACCGATTGACACGGGACGGGCGAAGAGCAACTGGCGAGCATCGCGGAGCAAGCCACATTCAACAATTCTTGACGAAGCTTATGTACCCGGCAAGTATGGTGGGTCCGATCCGGCTGACCCACGAGTGAATGACACGACCGCTCAGAACATGGCGGCAGCGATCCAGCAGATCACACAACAGTGCCGGATGCGTAAGAATAACCAACCCATGTATCTTACAAATAACCTGCCATATATTGGGCTTCTTGAGGAGAGATATCACACTCACAAGCGAGGTGATCCTGCCCCAGACCCCAGATACACGTTTGGTTTTGTGGATGATGCAATAATGGCCTGCACTCAGTACATTCGTAAAAAGCGAACGATCTACAGGGCATTGACCCGAGGTGGGATTCGTAACGTATCTGTTGAGGTGAACTGATGACCACACAAACATTTCGTATCGTCATTCGCACGGACGGTGGTCGCAGATCACAGCAAGCGTTTCAGAACATCACAAACAGTGCAAACAACACCGGGAGTGCTGTAACTCAAACTGTCAACGTCATTGTCAACGGCATGGGCCGCGCACAGCGAAGCGTTCGTGGTTTGCAAAATCAGATGGACCGGATGAATCGCAGTTCTGTGCCGTTTGCTGCACGTATCGGCGCGATGATGCGTTCGTTCGTGATTCCGGGAGCTGCTGCGACATCATTACGCAACTGGGGCCGTGCTGCCCGTGGGCTGGCTGGTGCGTTTGCTGGGATGTATGTTGGTCGCCAGCTGATGGAAGCGACAGACGCAGGAACCCGGCTCACGAACACCTTACGTGGGTTTGGTGCGACAGAATCGGGGCTCAAGACGGTTCGTCAGCGAATATTTGAGATCTCGAATGAGGCTCGTGTTTCAGCAAATGAGACAGCAGTTTTGTATGGTCGTTTGACATTAGCAACCAGCAATCTTGGATTGACCCAAGAGGAGGTGCTGGGTATGACCAAGACAATGTCTCAGGCGTTGCAGCTCAGTGGGTCATCAGGTCTTGAAGCATCACAATCGATTCGTCAGTTGAGTCAGGCGTTTAATAAGGGCAAGTTGGACGGGGATGAGTTCCGATCGGTACTCGAGAATGCTCCGATCATCACGAAGATGTTGACAGATGAGCTTCAGATATCCAAAGACATGCTCTATGACTGGGCTGCGTCAGGCAAGATTACAGTGCGTACATTGGTGCGTGCGTTCCGAAACGGTGAAAAGGCAATCGATGCGGATTTCCAGAAACTGGAGAGAACGATTGGTTCTGCCCTGATTCAGATGTACAACGACTTCATTAGGTTCATGGTGGCGTTCGATGAGCGTACCGACATATCGAAGAACATGATCGCTGGTATTGATTTGATTAGGAATCACTTTGATGATTTGGCTGATACATTGAAAGTTGTTCTGGGATACTACGTGGCCATGCAGGCGATATCGTTTGCCACCCCAGCGGGGCTTATCCAGACTGCAAGAACTCGCACGCTGCAGAGTAATCCGAATTTTCACGGCCCAATGCCCCCACCCCCGGTCTCCAAGTGGCAACAGTTGACAACTCTTTCAACACAGTTCTTAGTAAGTCTTTTCAGCATCCGTACAGTTGGTGAGGTCTTGCAAGGTCTGTTTGGTAGGCTGGTCTATTCGTTCAGGTTTCTGTCTAACATTGTCAAACTCATACTGACCCCATTTCGCATACTTGCGGCATCAGCTGCAGCGTTTGTGGGTTATTTTGGTTTTGGGTTTTTGGATGGTCTTCAGAAGTCGTTGGGAACAGCAACCAAGATAGAAGCTGTGTTCAAGACTATTCGGTTGTTGTCTATCACGATAGGTTTGTATTTTCGTGAAACCATGGAAGCTGTGTTCGGGTCGATCACCAAATTTTTTGAGGACTTTGCAAATAATACGATAGCCCTGCTCCAGACCCTAAGAACTTACATCGCAGACTATTTTACAGGAGAGGGTGTAGCAGAATCATATGGAAGAAGTGTCATAAGTCGTTACGCTGACTGGATACCGTTTGTCTCTGACGAAGTCCGTCAAGAAATGAAAAAAATGGCTCCAATGGAAGCGGAAGACAAAACCACGTTTGAGAGTTATTACCGGAAAGCATTAGAGGAACAGTTAGAAGACCCAATTAGGTTCAGTGATGTGTTTGAGATCCCCACGGGGCTTGGGAGAGACCTTGCAGACTCATTATCCGGCATTCTTGAACCAGCGGTGCGATTGGAAGAATACACCACAGCTTACGACGCTATGAATGAATCAATTCGTGCGGTTACCGCATCTATTGAGGAACTGCAGAAATCTTCCACCGATGCTACGTTTGGTGAAAACGCTATCAGGCTGTCATACGCATTAGGCCAGATTTCCGATAATACTGTTCCACCCGGTGGGCGGCTGATTGAGAGTTTAGTCAGAGACCCTTCTGAACAAAGCAAAGCGCATCTTGCTGACATTCACAATCAAATTGCTTCATTAACAGACTTTTTGTCCAAGACATCTAGTGTGTTGTCGGATATTGAAGCTAAGTCACGCGCCAGTGCGGGCCTTGAAGAAGAGTTGCAGCAAGCCATTGATAACCTTGAAGCCGTTATTCTGAAAGACAATATTTCGGAAGCGGCAAAGCAGGGTGCTCAGCAGTTAATTGATGAAGCAAATGCAATCCTCACTTCGGGTGCCGCACAGATACGAACAAATGTATTGAATGCATTCACTGGTGGGATTCCCGGAATTGTTTCCGAGTATTTGAACGCAGGGCGTGGTCCGGGTAGTGCAAGTATTTTGGAAACGGGCCTTGAAGGATTGTCAGCAGGAGCCCGTTCTGGTGTTGAGGATCTCAACACATATAACAACTCATTGGTTGATATAACCGGTCGGCTCCAAAAGATGCAGGAAACGGGTATCCATGCATTTGACAAAGTCGGTTCTGCAGCCCAAGGAACTGCGTCCCAGATGGAGCGGTTTTTCCAGCAGACGTTTGGAAACTTAGAGGATGCGTTGGTTGACTTCGTGACAACAGGTGAGTTTGACTTCAAGAAATTCATCAACGCAGTCATTGCCGATTTGGCTCGGTTGTTCATTCGGATGTTGATCATTCAGCCGATGATGAACATGATGGGTTTCGGCATGTTAGGTTTCCGAAGCGGTGGACTGGTTCCCAAGATTCAGGGCTACGCCACAGGTGGGTTGATTGGTGGTGTGGGCAGCAGTACAAGTGACCGATATCTTGCGGCGGTTAGTCCGGGTGAGTTCATGATGAACTCTGCAGCAACTCGGAGAAATTACCCAGACCTTGTTCGGATGAACAATGGTGGTGAACCTCGTCGCCGTAGCGGTTCGTCCTTTGATCAGACAATCAACTTTGCTCCGCAAGTGACTGTTGTCAATGACGGTGGTTCCGACCAAGGTGGTCAGGATCAGGGTGAGCAGATTGCGACATTGATTCAACAGAGCTTCATTGAGATGATAACTCGGGAACAACGTCAGGGTGGTTTGCTGGCTTCCACAGCACCTCGAGGATTTGTCTGATGCACTATGAATCATTTCCGACACAGTACACTCACCCGGTGACAGGTGATTTGTTTCAAATACAGGCGGATGCTGCGTCCACCGGCCAGACGAGAACTTTTCGGAATATTGAAAACACGTTTGGTGACGGGTACGTTCAAATTGTCGCACAGGGGATCCAGACACACGAAGATGAATGGTCTGTAAAGTTCACATCCCACAAGGATGCGATTCAGTACATGTGGGACTTCTTGTCTGACAGGAACGGTGAACAGCCGTTTTACTGGTCTCCAAACAACTACCCACAGGGGGTGTCTGAGATTCGGATCACTTCGGGTGGTTCCGGGTATACTGCGGCTCCGACAGTTTCTTTGACTGGTGGTGGCGGCACAGGGGCCACGGCACAGGCCGTAGTGTCTGGCGGTGTGGTCACAAGTGTATTTGTATTGACCGCAGGATCGGGTTACACATCAAACCCCACAGTGGCGTTTTCCGGCGGCGGTGGGTCTGGCGCTGCTGCAACTGCGATTGCAAGTTTGTTGTGGCGTTCTGACTCGGAGCTAAAACGAAGTGATCTTCGTGGTGATTCAGCGTCATTGTCGTGTAAGTTTATCCGCTGGTATGGGGCAGTGTCGTGAGTCGCTACGAAGATCAGCAGAGCCTGTTACCGGGCAGGATCGTCGAGTTGTTTGACTTTGACCTGTCACCGATTCGTGGTGAGACTTCGGTGTACCGGTGGTGCTCATCATTCAAGGAATCCGGGGATGTTGTGTGGCGTGGAAACACATACACACCGATTCCTGTTGAAGCGTCTGGTTTCGAGCGAACGGGCAAGGGTCAGCTGCCGACACCAATCATCAAGGTGGCAAACGCAAAGTTGGTTCCGAGTGCAATCATCGCCGAACTGGGAGATCCGCTTGGGGCACGTCTGACACGATGGCGTGTCCATGAGAAGTACTTGGACGGCAATGAGTTGGCCAGCACGACGGACCATTACCCGATCGAAGTATTCTTGGTTGAGCGAAAGAAAGTTGAGACGCAGGCATACGTTGAGTTTGAATTAAGTTCAGTTTTGGACAACGAAGGCATGATGTTGCCCCGCCGGGTGGTTCTTCGGAACGCATGTCTTCAGCGATACAGGATATACGACTCGGGTTCCAGCACATTTGATTATAGCAATGCCACGTGTCCGTGGGTGGGCTCTGACAGCGTTCAAGGTGGTGCGGAGGGACCGTTCTACGATGATTCCGATCAACCGGTCACAGACCCATCTCGGGACCGCTGTGGTAAACGTCTGACGAGCTGTCAGTTGCGGTTTGGTTCATTGAATAACGCTGATCAGGTATCTGGAGTATCTGTCATTTCCGGCGGCAGTGGTTACGGTACACCGACCATTTCTTTTGATGGTGGCGGTGGTTCTGGCGCTGCTGCAACAGCTGTTGTGTCAAACGGTGTGATTACGGCCATCACGTTGACAAGTGGGGGTAGTGGCTACACGTCACCACCGTTGGTTGTGATAACGGATGGAGAGCTGGAGGGCCAGACACCCGGTGGTGGTGGTGTCGGTGGTGGTGTCGGTGGTGGAACGGGTGCGCAGGCCGTGGCATCTCTAAATTCTCCGGGTGCGTTGCCCGGTTGGTTTTTTCCGGGAGCTGGAAGGATACGATAAATGGAATTCCATATTGATGATACTACCAAGGCAGTCAGGTGTTGCGAGGAGATATCCAGATGGGCAAAGAGGCATGCGTTGTTGAAATATCCACAGGAGAGCGTGGGCTGTGTCGTTGATGAGGAGTATGTGCCACTGGTAAATGTGTCTCCGACGCCCACAAAGACATTTGTTGTTTCTGAGTATCCGGACAACATTCAAGCACTGATACACAGCCATCCAAACATGTTGCCAGCACCGTCTGCCGCAGACATGTGCCAGCAACAAGCGATGCGGGTTCCGTGGGGAATCGTGGGCGTA
This sequence comes from Planctomycetaceae bacterium, assembly GCA_023262145.1. Classification (GTDB taxonomy): domain Bacteria; phylum Planctomycetota; class Planctomycetia; order Planctomycetales; family Planctomycetaceae; genus SXXK01. The sequence goes on from JALRDR010000022.1 coordinate 8,256, forward strand.
GATGGTCGCACAAATCAGGCATCTGACGTGGAGTGGTTTGGTGATCAGACACCAATCCCGCCGTTGATTGGCCGCACGTTTTTGTCTGGCGTCCGAGACTGCTGGTGTTTGGTGCGGGACTGGTATCGGATAAACTGTCCGGAGATTGGCAACACGCTGCCACAGTTACCTCGGGATCACGACTGGTTCAAAAACGGTAAAGACCTGCTGACTCGGCAAAATGTGTTAGACGCAGGCTTCGTGTTTTTGCATGGTCGAGATGATCTCCGTGTGGGCGACATAGTGATGGGAAAAATCGCCTCACGTGTTGTCAATCACTGTGGTATCTTACTTCCGGACGGATTGGTGTTAACGCATTCTGAGGGGCGTCTGTCGCACAAAGAGGTTGTGCGTCAGTGGATTCAAAGTGCGGACTACGTGATACGGCATCGGGAATTTTCCAATGAGAACACTGCACCTGCACGGTCGTCTGGCTGAAGAGTTTGGCCACACATTTGATTTATCTGCCAACACGGTTGCTGATGTGGTTCGGCTGATGGAGGCCAATTTTCCTCAGCGGTTTTACGATGCATTGAAGGAGGGTTGGTATGTGATCAGCACAAACTATCGGCCCACGGGGATGACTCTTGATGAATTGCACATGCAGACAGGAGCAGAGGAGATCCACATTCGACCAGTTGCCGCCGGTCAGTTCAAAGGATTCCTGGGCTTATTGGGTGCTGGATCTGGTGGGTTACTTGGGGGCGTTTTTGCACCCTTTGGTATTGGTGGTGGTGTTGCAGGAGCTGGCGTTGCTGGTTTGGGTATTGGTGGAGCTGCTGGGGGGTTTGGATCGATTGCTTTAGGCTTGGGCATGCTTGGGATCTTAATGTTGATCTCGAGCGCCATGGCCCCCAAGCACGACGAGAAGGGAGATCCTGCTGAGCGTCCATCGTTTCTGTTTGATGGTGCGACCAACAGCAACGAGCAGGGTGTACCGGTTCCTTTGGTCTATGGTCGAATTCGTACGGGTTCCGTTTTGATCTACGGTGGTCTGTCCAGTGAGCGTTTGATCCGCACTGGAGACATCAAAACGGATGCGGACGCAGAGAAGTTCACGGCGATTACGAAACCAGCTTTGAAGTCCAGTTTTGGTGCGGTGATCATATGAGCATGCTGGAAATTACTGGTGCGGGCAAGGGTGGTAGTCGTCGTGATCCGATCGATCACCCAAACACACTGCAGGCTCGCAGCACTGCACGCTTGATCGATTTGATCAGCGAGGGTCCGATCTACGGTCTGGTGGAGCAGACAGATCGACTACGAAGCATCTTCATGGACGATACTCCATGCACGAACACGGACGGTTCCGTGAACTACGCAGGTGTTGCAGTTCATGAGCGATACGGGTACTCGGATCAGGACGTGATGCCAGGGTTTGCCCAAGTGGAGTCGGACATCAGTGCTGGTCACACGTTGACCACTGTCAGTCCGTTTTTGTTTACAGTTTCCGACAGTACCGTGAAGCAGGTGCGTCTGCGTGTCCGGCTGGGTGGTTCGTCCCACGGGCTGACCGGAAAGGTCTGCGGCATCGGTTCTTCTGTTTTCGGATTCGCTGCCTGGAAGGTATTGCTCCCGCTGCTGACGATCCATTCTCCGTTGCAGAGGACTGGCTGCACTGTCTGAGTCA